>JAYTYG010000508.1:0-4272 GCA_043742585.1 Spartobacteria bacterium | reverse complement strand
GATCGGGGACGAAGACATCCTGCAACAAGCCGAAATCATCATTGAGCAAGCGTTGATGGCGAATATTGTATCTCACGATGAACAAACATTGGAGCATGTCGTTATCGATACGCTGATTGCTCGAAACCAAACACTCGCCACCGCGGAATCATGCACAGGCGGACACTTGAGCGATCACCTCACAAACGTGCCAGGCTCCTCCCAAGTCATGCTCTCGGGATTTGTCACCTACGCCAACGCGGCAAAAACCCGCGACCTCGGCGTTGATGCGGCCCTCATCGCGAAGCACGGCGCAGTGAGTAAAGAAGTGGCCCAGGCGATGGCAGATGGCGCATTACGGGTCAGCGGCGCCGACCATGCAATATCGACCACGGGCGTTGCCGGCCCCGGGGGCGGGACATTAGATAAACCCGTGGGAACGCTCTTTATCGGGCTGGCGAACAAAGACGGCGTCCGCTGCGTGGAGGGACATTCATTTAACACGGACAGGGCGACATTTAAATCGCGCGCGACAATGGCCGCGCTCGACCTCCTGCGCCGCCACCTTAAACGTCATTAAACTGAAACTTGACGAACGAAAAACGATCGTTAATCCACCGCTAATTAACTGAAAGGCGGGCGACTGGCACCCGCGCAAAGCTCGATCAAAGCTCGATCAAGGCTCGATCAAGGCTCGATCACCACGGTGGTGCCGACTTTGACCTTCTGATAGATCAATGGCGCAATCTCCGCAGGCAGTCGCACGCACCCGTGGGAAGCCGCATAGCCCGGCAGAATCCCAATATGCATTCCCACACCCGTATCGGTAATCCTACAAAACCACTTCATCGGCGCGCCAATGTAATGGGTCCCGCTCGGCGCGGAATCGACTTTCAGACTCACTCCATCGCGCACCACGTGATTCTGCGAATCCACAAACGTCCCGTAAACACTGGAGCGATGATTGGGATCTTTCTCGGTGATCTGGAAAGTCCCGGTAGGCGTCATGCCCGCGCGTTTTCCTGTAGAGACTGGCGTATCGATGTAAACTTGATCGCCGGTCCGCAGCAATAGGCGCTGATTCGTGAGCGACACCGTCACCCGTGAATTGTCCGGGGTGATGACGGATTCAAGGGCTTTGTTCACCTTGGGCGGCTCTTGTTTGCGGAGCAAATCGCTGGCTTTTCGCACCGGCGGGCTTGCGGGAGTGAAAAATCCAGCGTTAGCCGAGTGCCCCCAGGCTCCACACGAGACGACAATAAAAGCGAGGAAGGGATTTACACGGGCGATTCTCATGCGACAAAAAAGCAGCTGCACCCTATGGGGCAAACCCCCCATCGCGGCAATCAGATAAATCACTCGTCCGCGCAGAAAAGCAGAAGGTTCCGACTGGAGCGCCACCCACATTTCATGCAAGGTGTAAATACCGTGGTTAAACCCGCCTTCCTCAGCCTTCGTCTTTTGGCATTCACCGCTATTGTGCTCGTCGGCTTACCGCTCCACGCCGAGCGCAAGTCGGCGGCTCCAGTCGTCGCCGTGCCGCCCCAACCCGTGCCGGCAACCGTCAAGGTCAAGCGCGGCGAATCCGTCGCCATCCCACTCCGGATCTATGGGAGCCGCAGCCAAACCATTGAGTTCCTGATCCGAACCGAGCCCAAGGCTGGAAAACTTTCAGAAATCAAACAAGTCGAGCGCGAAATCAGCGCAGTCACTTACACACCGCCGGCCGAGAACTCGGTCACGTCGGATCGATTCACCTACGCAGCCCGGACGAGGGAAGGTGTCTCAGCCCCTTGCGAAGTGCTCATTCAAATTTCCGACGAGGCGCCCCAGCTTATATCACCAGCCGAAGTTAATTTCGGACGCCTATTAGTGGACGAAAAAGCCTCCCAAAAAATCACCCTCACCAATCGGGGCGGGGGGGTCGCGCAAGGCGAATTGGAAATCGACAGTCCCTGGCAAATCGAAGGTGCCAAGCAATACAGGCTCACCGCAGGCCAAAGCTACGTCATCCCGGTAACCCTCAAACCGAGCGCGGCGGGCAGCATTCATGGAGAAATGCGTTCCGTCCAAGCCGCTCCCCGCAGCACGAGAAGCACCGCGTTGACCGCAGAAGTCCTGCCGCTCATCGCCATTGCACCGGACCGACTCGAACTTAAAACCACATCCGACGTCTCCGGTCGCTCTGCCACCTTCGAAGTCATCAATCATACCGCCCAGCAGCAATCCCTGACCTTGCGCGCCGATCCCCGCCTCTTATTCGAGCGCGCTCTGACTCTCGAACCTGATGTCCCGACCAGCGTGCTCGTGGAAACAGCCCAAAGCGACGTCGGCGCCATCGACACGGAAATCGCCATCGACCTCCCGGGCGCCAACGTGCGGGTTCCGGTGCACGCCCCCGCGACGGGGGCTATCCTGCATTTTCACAAGCCCAGTGTTAATTTTAGCTCTGTTAAACCCGGCGGCAACAGTCTCGAGAAAATTGAATTAGAAAACAGCGGAGGAACTTCCGTTGAAATTTCACTGCAAGCCCCTGATCCTTTTACGACAAACCCTAAAACACTGAGCATTCAAGCGGGCGAACGCAAAACGATCGAAATCCGATTCAGCCCGAATAGCGAGAAGCGCTACAAGGGCGAGCTCCACGCAGAGGGCGCTGAGCTCTCGCTCAACCTCCCCCTCGAAGGCCTGGCCGTCAACCAACCCGCCCCCACCATGCGCCAACAGGCCGCGCCGCCCCTGCCCGAACCGCCTCCTAAACCGGCCACAAGAGAACCGACTCCCGACCCGGCAGAACCCGAGGAAACAGCTGCTACGGATCCGACCCCGCAAGGGCGGCTGCAATACGCCCGACTTGTTGAGGTCCACCCCGAGCAGGTCACGTTTGAATGGTTTGCAAACGGGGGCGCATCCACGGGATTACAGGCGCAATACCGGATGCTGGCCCTTGAAAACGACGCGCTAACAAGCACATGGATACAGCTTCCAAACTTTGTCGTGGCTCAAAAGGGCGACAAGTTGGTCGGCATCATCAAAGAGATACTCCCCAATACGCCCTTCTCCATTCGGGTCATTGCCGCGGAGGCCAGCCTCGAACCGCCCCCATCCAGCGTGCGCTTGGATTTTACGACGCCCCCCTACCCGACCTTCTTCAAACTCAGCCCGATTCGAATCCTGCTGATGTCCTTGGGCGTCTGCTTGGCTTTGATCATTCGCAAAAAAATGCGTTCCTAATTCAGTCCGGCACGTATTGAACGCACGCGCATTGAAGTTGCGACTGGAACACGAGCACTCTGAAAAGGGAGCTGACCTTGGGCAAAGCCCGAGCTTATCAGGCGCGATATCTAGCGGCGGATCGGGGCTTGTGAAATTTTTCACAAATTGCACTTGCGCCGTTTCTCTCTCGAAACCTACCTTCCCACCCAGTTTTCCCGCGTAATCACATGGCACTTACCACCCAAGAATTCGAAGCTCCCGACACGCTTGCCAGAACGCAGGCAGGAGTGGAAAAAGCGGGCGACACCACCGATCTCCTCGGCGAGAAGCTCATTCTCAACATGGGGCCCTCGCATCCGGCCACGCACGGCGTGCTGCGCTTGGTCTTGGAGATGGATGGAGAAATCATCACCAAAGCCACTCCAGACGTCGGCTACCTGCATCGCGGCGATGAAAAAATCGCCGAGAACATGCATTACAATCAGTTCGTCCCGTACACGGACCGACTCGATTACCTCGCGCCCCTGGCCAACAACGTAGCTTACGCGCTGGCAGTGGAGAAACTCATGGGCTGGCAGTTGCCGGCGCGAGGCCAAGCCATTCGCGTGATCTGCTGTGAAATGTCACGCATCTCCTCCCATCTTTTGGGCATCGGCTGCCTGGCCATGGATACCGGAGCGATGACGGTGTTTCTCTATACGTTTACAGAGCGCGAGAAAATTTACAACCTTTGTGAGCTGCTCACAGGGGCCCGATTCACCACCAGTTACACAAGAGTCGGCGGACAGACCCGGGATTTGCCCGACGCGTTCGTCCCCGCGCTCCGCAAGTTTCTAAGCGAGATTCCCGGCGTCGTGGACGAAGTCGACAAGCTACTAACTCGCAACCGAATTTTTGTCGACCGCACCAAGAACGTCGGAACCATTACTAAAGAGCAGGCCATTGATTACGGGCTCTCAGGCCCCAATCTGCGCGGCTCCGGAGTCGATCATGATCTCCGCAAAAAACATCCCTATTTGGGATACGAGGCATACGACTTTGAGGTTCCGATCGGCAGTGTCGGCGACTCCTATGATC
>JAYTYG010000507.1:0-3474 GCA_043742585.1 Spartobacteria bacterium | reverse complement strand
CTGCCGGTGCTCGTGTCTCGCAGCCCGATTGAGCAGGTGCTGCGGCTCACAGTGGCCGCAGACCCTGCCGTCGCCCAAGCCTGGCATCTCCTCCTCGATAAGCCCCCCGATAAGATTCGTCAGCATTTCGTCAATCAGCACCAGCCGCGCCGTTCCCTCTACGATGCAATTCTGGCGGCCAGCAACAAAGTTGTCGCGGTCAATGGCAAAGCCGAGGCCGGCAAGTCCTGGCTGCTGAAACAGGCGATCCACGCCTTGGCGCTCCAGGGTTGGTGCGGCCGTTACGTGGTCGCTCCGCCTTCGTGCGACTGGCTACAACTCACTCGGGAGATCGTGAAAACCGATGGACTCCTGCGGCCGGACCTCCATCAAAAGGATCACTTCATCGACGCCTTAAACCGGCTCTCCAAGGCACCCGGCTACACCCCCGGCACGCCCCAGGATGTCGCCGGAACCTTGGCCGAAATTCAAGCGCGCCGGCCCAGCAATACCTTCTCCGCCGAAGTCCTGCCCTTGTTGCGCCAAGTGCTCGCCGCCCAGGCCAACCGCCACCCGCATGTCTTGATCATCGATCAATGGGAGAACGTCGAATCCAGCAATCGCGAGATTCTGCGCCAGGACTTCCTCCACGGCCCCGGAGATGACTTGATCGTCGTTCTCGGTTGGAGCCGTCAGGACTCCGACACTCCCGACATCCGTTGGACAGACATTCCCATGCGCGAATTTTCCTTGGCCGAGGTGCGAGAGATCGGGCCAGACCTCATCTCCTGCATCTATCCCGGCCGCGATCTCACCAAGGCTTTTAGATGGGTGATGGATTTTGAGAATCCCCAGAAGTGGACCGCTAAACAACTAAATGAAGCTTGCACGCTCGCCAAACTGATGATCCCATGAACGATGAGCTGAAGACGCAGTTTGCCGACGTGAAGTCCCTCGACGGGCTGCTGCGGCTTATGGCCCAGCAGCGTGAACTGGAGATTCCGGAGGAACTGTGGAAGCGCTGCGCCCTCCTGGATCGCTTCGATTCCGCCGTCTACACCGTGCTGCAACAGGGCCTCACCGCACCCAGCTTCACCCAACTCCTGGAGCGTCCCGAAATCGATTCCATCGACGGTTCCGCTTCGCTCAAGCCCGATCTCCGCGGACCATACCTCGCCAAATGGACCCGAGCCGAACCGGCACTGGAAGACATCGCCAGGCGGCTCGCCGCCGCCATCCAGGATCCGCTGGAGTCCGCTGCCCTCCAAGCCATCGCCGATCCGCAAACAGCCAAAGCGCACTTCGACCGGCTCTACACTGAAGCAGATCAGTCCTTCGACCTCAGCCGCTGCAATGCCATCCTCGTCGCCTTTCGTTCCCGAGCCTTGTTGATCGACTCGGGCTTTCTGCGCGACATTCGCAACGAAGAGCAGTACTATCGTTCGCGCGTTACTTACGCCGATTACTTCTGGGCCACGCTGCTCTACGTCCAGCGCCCCGAACTGCTCACCCCCTTCCAAACCTTTCTGGGCGCCGATGACCAATGGCTCCTTGAAATCCAAGGCCCCGGCGGACTGGGGAAGAGCATGTTCCTGCGCTGGCTCATTTCGCGTCATTGTGTTCCGAAAAGTGAGCACGGCCGCGTCCCGGTCGCCCGCCTGGATATGGAAGTCTTCACCCGATCCTTAGAAGTGAATCTCGCTTCCCGGTCGCAGCCTCAGACGCCGCCGGGGCAGGTGGAAACCATTTGGGAACGCTTCGATTTCCGTACGCTAGCCGAAACGCCCTGGCTCGTACTCTTGCTGCTCGCCGAACAACTGCGCTGGCAGCTTCCCGATAGTCCCCTGCAAACGCTGCTCTCCAGTGAGTTACTCCAACTGGCCCAGTTACTGGAACGAAAAGCCGTTATCCAGAACGAAGCCTACCTGCGCGCGCTGGCGCAAGATATGCAAGGCAAGCTCGAGGATTTGTTCGCTCACGGTGTCGGCCCCAACCGGGTGGTGATCGTCTTCGACACCATGGAGAAGCTCACCATCAACGACGAGCAACTCTGCCGCCGCCTCATCCAGATGTTTGCCCGTCTGCGCCAGCGTTGCCCCGGCTTGCATCTCCTGGTTTCGGGCCGCAATCCGATCCTGGCGCCGCTCGGTCTCTCCGGCATCTTGCTCCGCATTGAACCTTTCACCGAAGAGCAGCGGCGCGAGTACCTGGTCGAACTGTGCGGCTTGCCGCAGAACGAGATCACCCGCGCCATTGGGGAAAAAAGCGATGGCTACCCCTTTCACCTGGCGAACCTGGCTAATCTGGCGCCCACGTTTCATTCCGTAGAAGATGTGCTCCAAAGCAATCCCGCCATGGACTACACGCTCGAACGGGTGATCGATCAGATTCCTGACGTGGAGGTGCGCTGGATTGTCCGATACGCCGCAGTCCTGGGAACGTTTACCAAGTCCGCCTTCGCCGCCAGCCTGCTGCCAATCCTGCAACGGGAACTGGCGGCGGACTCTCCGTCAGATCAGACCGTCATCCCGCCGGAGCGCAGCCGGAAATACGCCAACGCCAACCTATGGCCTCGATCCGCAACACCCATTGATTTTGACCGCGCCTGGGCCTCATTAACGCGCTACGCCGCTCCGCAAGGCTGGCTTCAACCCCGTGGGGAGGGCTTTGAACTGCTGGCGGATGTGGCTTGGTCTTTGCGCAACTTGCTCCGTCACCAGCCGGTCTACGCCCACTTGCAGAATGCCGCTGCTGAATGGCTCGCCGATAACGGCAACCTTCGAGAGTCGTACATGATGCGCCACGAAGTTGACGGAGCCAGCGCCTATCGCTATTGGCCCGATTTGCTCCGCAGAGCCCGCGATCAGGGGCCGGCCCTCGTCCACTCTCTCGCCACCACCACGCTCACCAGCGATCTAGCACCCGCACATCGTGCCGTCATCGCGTTCGAGGCCGCCATGTCCGCCCTCCTCATCGTACTTGCGTCCGGCACCGGCGATTTAGACCCACCCAGAATCGCCCCGGTGGTGCGCTACTTCGATGCCTCCCGCAAAGATCGGCCAGCGCCGCCGCGCGATCAGTTGGAACGCATTCAACTCGTCGCTTCAGCCATCGCCATCGCTCAGAAGAGCCCCGCCAGAGTTCCCTTGCCGCTGTCGCTTGTGCAGCCTGAGGAGCAGATCGGCGCCTGTCTGCTGCAGGCTCTCAATACCGAACCCGAGTTGTGCTGGCGTCACTACGCACAAGCGGCCACGATTGCCCGTGACCATCCGCAAGCTTATTTCAAGGCCGAAGCTCTCGACAACCAGTCCGCCCGGCTCGTCTCGAATGCGAATCCAGAAGAGGCTTGGTCGGTCTACGAATCGGCCTTAACCCGTGAGATCTCCACCGGCACGCCAGAGAGAATCGGCGAACTTCTCGTCTACATGAACGACCTCGCGGAAGTGCTCGGCCATTGGTCCAAGCTGCGCAAGCATGCGCGCGGCGTTGCCGCCG
>JAYTYG010000506.1:0-2142 GCA_043742585.1 Spartobacteria bacterium | reverse complement strand
GCCTCAACTTTTTTCCGGCGAGGGCTTCACCGAATATTTACGTTTCGCTTATTGCATGTCACACTAACGCAGCCTGTTACGCATGAATCCACAAAACTCCATCGCCGCTTTTACGATGATATGAGGCCAACCCCAGGCAGGTGCAGATCAACCACGCTGTGGAGGTGCTCGGAATTGGCCGGATGGTAAGTGGCGGCTCCGGTAGCGTAGGGTTTTTGGGGATCGACTTCCTCCCGATCGGATCGGTCGCGACAAATTGCGGTCATCTCCGTAAATCTGGGGATGGATTCCGGATCGGCTGCTGTTTTTGGGTCATTCCCTCGGTGCTGGGTGCCCACCGGCAAGATTCCCGCGAACACAGCTTGGATTTGCGGCGCGGCGCCGATTAGTCTCCGGATTCCCTTATGATCAAGCGCGCTATTACCCCCGGATTCCACGCGGCCTGGCCGAGCCTGAGTGGGCGAGTCGCGCCACGCGGGGCTGTGTGCAGTGGCTCGAAGTTCTGGAGGTTGGCTTAATATGAGTGCGTGCATTGTGCCTGCGAGCGAGCCGCATCTTGTGGCGCGCGATTTGCGCCGCTCGTTTCAGATGGGGACCCGGACGGTCGACGTATTGCGCGGGATCAGCGTCGAGGTGGAACGGGGCGAGGCCGTGTTTTTGTGTGGAGCGTCGGGAGCGGGCAAGACGACCTTGCTATACACATTGGCGGGCTTGGAGCGGCCGGGGTCAGGGACGGTGAGCTTTGAGGGGCGTCAACTTTATACATCGAGCCAGTCGAGCGACGCCAAGCTGCGGAATGAACGTATCGGGTTTGTTTTCCAAGGTTACTTTCTACTCTCGGAGTTGACCGCATTGGAGAACGTCACGCTGCCCACGCTGATTGCCGGTAAATCCCGCCGGGCGCAGGCCGAGCAAGCGCTGGAGCGGGTGGGGCTTAAAGATCGGCTGCATCATCTTCCCAACGAGCTTTCCGGCGGCGAACAGCAGCGTGTGGCGATCGCCCGGGCGCTCATCAACGATCCGAGTCTGATTTTTGCCGATGAACCCACAGGCAACCTCGATTCGAAGACTGGCGAAGGCATCATCGAGTTGCTGCTTGCGCTGGTGAAAGAAAACCGCAAAACCTTGGTCGTTGTGACGCATGACGCCAATCTGGCGGCCCTCGGCGATCGTCGTTTGGTGATTCAGGACGGCCTGTTAGTGAGCTGAAGTTGCTGGCGGCAGGTCTTTGTTCTCAAATGCATTAGCGTTTCATCAGCCTTTCTCAATCAGCCTTTCTCAATGAGCCTTCAAATCTATATAGACGGTAATTTCCTCCCTGAATCCGAAGCGAAAGTTTCGGTGTTTGATCACGGTTTTCTTTACGGGGACGGAATTTTCGAAGGCATCCGGTTTTACAACGGGCGCGTATTCAAATTAGATGAACATCTCGCCCGGCTCTGGGATTCGGCGAAAGCCATTTGCCTCACTATTCCGATGAGTCTGGCTGAAATGGAAGCTGCGACCTTGGCTACAATCCGTGAAAACGGTTTGCGCGATGGCTATATCCGATTGATCGTTACGCGGGGGATGGGGAATCTGGGATTGAGCCCGGATCGTTGTAAGAGAGCCTCGGTGATCATCATTGCTGCGACCATTCAGTTGTATCCACCTGAGAAATACACGGTAGGAATGGAGATGGTGACTTGTTCAACTCGGCGTTGCTCGCCAGCGGCGTTAAGTCCGTCCGTGAAGTCGCTCAATTATCTCAATAACATCATGGCCAAGATCGAGGCCAATCACGCCAACGCCGATGAGGGGCTGATGCTCAATGAGGAGGGTTATGTGGCGGAATGCACCGGCGATAATATTTTCGTGGTCAAAGCCGGGCGGGTGCTGACGCCGCCGAGTTCTTCGGGCGCACTGTGCGGGATCACTCGGCAGGTGGTGATTGAGATTTGCGCGGAGCTCAAAATCGATATTCGCGAAGCCCAGATGACCCGATACGACATTTATACTGCGGACGAGTGTTTCCTGACCGGCACCGCAGCGGAAGTGATCGCCGCGATCACGCTCGACACGCGTCCGATTGGTAGTGGCAAGCCTGGCGCAGTGACCGACCGCATTATTTCTCGATTCCGTGAGTTGACTCAGTCGACAGGG
>JAYTYG010000505.1:0-6188 GCA_043742585.1 Spartobacteria bacterium | reverse complement strand
CCGGCTACCAAATCGATTACAGCACCGAGGGCAATAAGGACTTTGCTTATTGGTTGAAGGCTGGGTTTGCCTTCACATTGCCCCTAGTCGCAGTGGGCTTGATTCTTGTCTTCATTCTACTGGCCTCTCAACAACGCTAACTATCCATGCGTGTCAAATCTCCTAATAAGGAAAATCCCAAATCCCAAACCCTGATCGATCTTCGCAAAAGCGATCTCGCGGCTCAGGAGCTAGCATTACACGCCGAAATCGCTCGTCGCCAGAAACTGATCGCCGACGCACCCCGTCTAGCGGAGGAAGCCTCACGTCGTCGACGCGATGAATTAATCCATCGCAAAAGCCGCACGGAAGCGCGCTATTGCTCACCCGGCGCTTTGCCAGATAGGCGCTTTGATGCAAACACCGCGCCGACGCGCAGTCGCTCGCTCCGTAAACATCGCAACCAAGGCATGGCGACATTCTTCCTGCTCTGCGCGGTCCTGGCCGGCGTTCTCTTCATGCTCTATCAAAAAATCCTCCACGGCGGATGATTGAACGCGAGCTAAAGATTGGCGCGTTATTGCTAACACTCGTCCTGGACGACGACGATCGACTCCTTGAAGTAAAGCTCCCAACACAGATACCGGAGCAACTCGATCGCGCTACCCTCTGGGAGCTTACCTCGGCTTTGGCGACATATACGGTCGCACCCGATCCCGGCGCAGACTTCACCCGCGCGGTCCGCAATTACCTGCGCCAGATCCCATGGGGCACCGCAGTGACTTACTGCGAAATCGCGACAGCACTAGGCAACCCAAAAGCCATGAGAGCCGTCGGACAGGCCTGCGCCTCCAATCGACTCCTGATCGCAATTCCCTGCCATCGCGTTGTGGCTCAATCCGGCTTGGGCGGCTTCGCCATGGGACTTGAATGGAAACAAAAGCTTCTCGAATTGGAATCTGAATAAGTCGCTGCGGCGACCTGGAACCCTAACGCGATCACCTATAGCGGTTTTCAGTTGAATGAAGCCCGGACGCGGTGCAAGGGGCAATATGGGGCTGGCGCTCTATTCACCTGCCACCTGCTTGGGTGCCACTCGAATGAAAACCGCTATATATAGCTTCATATAGTATCGCACTACCGCTCAGAGCTGACGTATCTATATTTCCCTGCAATAGCTGATCTTGATATATTCCAACGGGATTGCCGCCCTCCAGTCCGGGTTTGGCCCGCTGCGGTTCACCTCTGCGCCTAAGCCAGAGCGGATCAAACCCCCAACGCCGCTCCACCAAGATTAAGAACTTAGCGCGGACCGCAGAGACAGCTACGCATCATCGCGCCCGTCCGTAACATTGCCAATCGGTCACCAAGAAGCGCATCTCCGCTTCATTGCTCTTGGCGGGAGCTAAGAGGAATTATGAGGGATGAATTATGAGGGGTGAGAAGCCTCGGGCTTAACTGCACCTGCGTTCTCCGAATCTTCATCATTCAGATTTCGGGCCGCTTTGGAGCTGAGCTTGTAAAGAATCGGAGATGCGCCCGCGCCAAGGCAGCACCCATAAATACCACTATTTCAGTGGGAATTGAGAGAGAGTTTCCTTCAACGGTTCATTCCCCTTCCCACGCTGGAATTTTTTCTCTCAAATGCGCGCCTCTATGAGCGCCGAATTTGATGTCCGTTACACCGCGCAACTTGCCCGACTTAACCTCAATGAGGAGGAAGTGGCCAAGTTCCAAACTCAACTTTCGCAGGTATTGAAATTCATTGAGAAACTCAGCCAAATCGATGTCAGCGGAGTGGAACCCACCGCGCATTCAAGCGCTGTCCACAATGTCTTTCGGGACGATGTGCTCCGGCCAGGATTACTCCCCGAGCAAGCTCTGGCAAATGCTCCGCGCCAGGCCAATCAACTTTTCGTGGTCCCAAAAGTCATCGAATAGCCTGCCTGCAAGCAGTGCGCCGATTACCTCCAGAAGCGACCTTGCTTCGTTCCATTTGCACTTTATCTGAATCTCTCACTTCCCACTTCTGATGCAGCTGACCGCTCTTTCAATCTCTGAACTCCAACTCAAACTGCGCTCCGGTGAAGTCTCCGCAGTGGAAGCCCTCACCGCGCTCGACGCCCGAATTGCCGAAATAGATCCCAAGATCGGCGGTTACCTAACACGCGACTTTGAGACCGCCAAAGGATTTGCCCAAACGGCCGATGTATCCCTGCCACTGGGGGGCATTCCCATCGCTATCAAAGATGCCATTAACGTCATCGGCCAGCCCTGCACCTCGGCCTCAAAAATCCTGCAAGGTTACATCTCGCCCTACGATGCCACTGTCATCCAGCGGCTACGGGCCGCCGGCGCCATTCCTTTCGGCCGCACAAACATGGACGAATTCGCCATGGGCTCCACCACTGAAACCTCGGCGTTCCAAAAGACATTCAACCCCTGGGATACAAGTAGAATCCCAGGCGGCTCCAGCGGTGGTTCCGCTGCTGTGGTCGCTGCACATGAAGCTTTCGCCGCCCTCGGCTCGGATACCGGCGGCTCGATTCGGCAACCCGCCTCGCTTTGCGGCTGTGTCGGCATGAAGCCCAGTTATGGTCGGGTTTCCCGCTTTGGCTTGGTGGCATTCGCCTCCTCGCTCGACCAGATCGGGCCGTTAACCAAGACCGTGCGCGACTCTGCATTGGTCTTAAATGCCATTTCCGGCAAAGATCCAAAGGACTCCACCAGCTTGGATGCAGGATTTCCCGACTTCACAGCCGAACTGGGGCACGACCTTAAAGGCATAAAGCTCGGAATGCCCGGCGAATATTTCATCCCGGGAATCGACCCCCAGGTCAACGCTGCCGTCCGCAAAGCAATCGCACATTACGAATCGCTCGGCGCAGAGATCGTTGAGGTTTCTCTCCCTAACACCGAACATGCCGTCGGCGTTTATTATATAGTCGCGACCGCAGAAGCCTCAGCCAATCTGGCTCGCTTTGATGGCGTTCGCTACGGACATCGCGCGCCAGCCCCCAATCTCATCGAGCAATATGGCCGCACCCGCGAGCAGGGATTCGGGCCGGAAGTCAAACGCCGCATCATCCTGGGCACTTACATGCTAAGCAGCGGGTATTATGACGCGTATTATCTTCGGGCGCAGAAAGTCCGGACTCTAATCAAACAAGATTTCGCTAATGTCTTCGAGAAGGTCGACGCTATCATTTGTCCAACTTCACCTGAAGTAGCGTTCAAAATTGGCGAACGCAGTGAAGACCCCCTCAAATTATATCTCGCAGATATTTTCACCATCGCCGCCAATCTGGCCGGCATCTGCGGGATCAGCGTTCCCTGCGGGTTCGCAACGGTGGAGGGCAGCGCACTGCCGATCGGACTGCAACTCCTGGGCAAGCCCATGCGCGAGTCACAGTTATTAAAAATCGCTCACGCCTACGAACAATCCACTGACTGGCACAAAGCGCGCCCCAATATCTAACTCGCGCCACCGCCGGTTTTGGCGATTTAGATGCCGCCACGTCCAGTCCAAGAAAAGCGCCCGGCGCATGCTTTAGCGGACAACTCCAAAGCGCCCTATAGAGTTGTTATATCTAAAAGCCGCCCCTGAGAAACAGGCTTAAGAGAAAAGCCAGAATCAAAATCACTGCGACCCCCCGCCAAATCCAATCCCGAAGACGCAGCTTGGGCCTCCCTCCGAATTCCCCACGGACCACATTATCTTCCTCGAACACAGAGGGCAGATCCACCCCGTCATAAACACTCTCGGAACTCCAGCCCGAGCGTTCACACGATCCACATTCAGGACAAGCCTTGGCCCGGGTGGGTAAAGGTTCTCCGCAAACCGGGCAAACAAACGGGGTGCGCGACAATCGAGGGCGATTCAAGCTCTACTTCTCTGGGTTCCGTGGAAACTTCACATACGGAAGCCGGGCCCCACGGTAGGTATAATTATCAGCAGTGATTTTATCATTCGGCAGGAAGCCTTTGCACCCACTAGAGCTGATAATGTCATCCTGATCCACGCCGTCGCCGGAAACGCCCACCGCACCAATCAGCTGACCATTCCGATATAATGGAAAGCCGCCAGGGAAAATCGTCATACCATTGGGAAGATTTGGATTCCCTGGAAACTTCGGAGCAGCAGCGGTGCCGCCCTTTGCCTGCCGCAGTGAGACAGCTTCTTGGAATCCAAAATACGGGCCGCACGGGCGCCCGTCCAAGCCTGGTGGATAAAAGCGCTGTGCCAGAAACCCCACAGTCCGGCTGGACTGCGCCAATTGCCTATTGGAAAAGAACACTGCCGTGCGCGCCTTCTGGGCCGCCACATCCCAGGAAAATAATGTCGCTTCACCAGTGCGAAACGTACCAAGAACCTGTGGTGCTTCCCCTGCCTTATTAGGATTATTAACCACCACAATAAAGACCTTGGCACTGGTTCCCAACGGCATCCGGATACCCGCGCGAGTGCTGTCAGCACGAGCCGCAGCCTCACTGAGAATTCCGCGCACCTCGTCGGCGCTTAATCGCAACGCCCCGCCAATCTTCCCTCGCGAGGGATCTCCCAAAAGCGGATCGCTGATAATCGGCGCACGGATCTCACCCTCGACGCCGCCCAATGTGTCCGTCTCATAAGGAAAATCCTCAGGCGATGCCTGAATGGGGTAGCCGTCCACGGCGCGTCCAATCGTCCCCAAAGAATCCACATTCCTGACATCTTCAATATCACCTTCCCGTGGCTCTACATAGGGCACCCGGATTCCATTAATCACCACCTCGGTAGCCAGGATTTCCGTCGGGGGCCGAAAGTGGGTCTGCCCGGCTAGCGCCACCTCTTCATCCGTATCGCGACCGAACTTGAAACCCGTCGTGGAGTATTTCTGTTTGAAGCCAGTAAAGATAGCCGCCGCCGGCGCGAGGTCGGTTGGCGATCCATCTCCCGTGACACCAATTCCACCAACTAACTTGCCGTCCTTATAAAGCGGTACTCCGCCCGGAGAATCATTTAAAGACCCAAAGAGAACCGTGTTCCCTCGAATCCCAGGAGAGATATTTTTACCGGGCTTGGCGGGGTCAGCGATATCAAGCGGATTAAACCCTGCTGGTATTTGCTTAAACCGATTGATGTCAGAGTAGAAAAGATTTGAAAACCCGACACCCACCAGCGGCCCGGTACCGGTGTTCCTAACACCAACGGGGAAGTGTTGTTGGATGATATAACCAGCGGTGCGAGACGTAAAAGCCTCCTGGTTACTGCTCAGGAAAGCGGCGGTTCCCGCCCGCGTGATGGCAGCGGCAATCAAACCATACAACTTGATACTCGGCTGGGTCAGCGGCAAAGCCGACGGCAGCGGATTTGGCAACCGCCCCGCCACATCCCAAACCCCGAGCACAAAACCTTCGCGATCAGTGATCGCAATCACAGCATTCGGATCGATGCGTGATGCCTCCGAGACCGCCTGTTCCATGATTGTAGTTACATCATCCTTGGTCAAAGGACCGCACTGAGCCGCAGGCACACTCGACATCCAGGCGAGCGCTACAACGACGGGACAAATTCTCGGAATGTAGGGAAACACGGCGCGAACAAATATCACGGACAACTCTCACGGCAATACCCAAGAACATTTTAACGATAATTATAAGCGCTCATGACAATTACGTTGCCGCTCTCGATCCTTCTACTTAAGACGTGCCGTGCCAAAAATGGGTTCCTCCTCGAAAAACCTACTGCATCTCAACGCCTCGCTCTGGCTAGTCGCCAGCGCGAGCACTCTTCTATGCACTGATTTTGCGTCAGCAGAAGAGCCGCTTCCATCCTCACAAGCTCCCGCGCTGAGATCCTTTTATAAGGAGCATCGAGAAACTGGGGCCCAGTCGATCCCCCCGAAGGCACCCGCGCAATTCAATCCTGACCCGGGTGGCGGTGTCGGCCCCGTCGCAGGTACAGCTCCAGTGGCTAATGAGTTTCACTTCGAGAACGAACCCATTCTGCCTTCCCTCTTTGGTTCAGAACCATTGCCCGACGATTTAAAACTGCCCCGCCGCGGTGTCACAGTTCGCCCCCCGATTAATAAGGTTTGGCATTATCCCCAATACCCACTCGGCCGCGAGGGCCTGGGTTTGCTTCCACATAGCAGTGCTGTTCCCAATCGGTGGTTTCTAAACTTCCCGCATTGGACGCGTTATCGCGATCCTAAGCACGAGACAGC
>JAYTYG010000504.1:0-2553 GCA_043742585.1 Spartobacteria bacterium | reverse complement strand
AGGCTGCGGCAGGGGGGGCTGGGGGCGAAGCGGCATGGGTCGGCGGAGTTGGCAGAACCAGGGCGAGGGCGAAAAAAGGAAGGCGCATGGGGATAAAGTGGGCACTTCAAGTGCCGGCCGGCGTGCTGGCAATGATTTTTAGTGGCCGAACGGGTCGCGGCCGCGACATTATGGCGGTTTATGGATTACGACGTTGTCATTATCGGCGGCTCGCTTTCCGGATCGGCTGCTGCGCTTTTGTTGCGGCGCGAATGTCCGGAATTACGGGTGTTGATTGTTGAGCGTTCCACTGTATTCGGGCGGCGCGTGGGGGAGGCGACGGTGGAGGTGAGCGCTTATTTTCTCGGGCGCGTCCTGGGGCTGTCCCAGTTTTTAAATGATTCCCAGCTCGTGAAGCAGGGGATGCGCTTTTGGTTTGCCAATGAGCAGACCCAGACGCTGGCGGATTGCAGTGAAATCGGGCCGCTTTATCAGGTGCGCTTGCCGTCCTGGCAGTTGGATCGCGCGGTGGTGGATCAGGAGCTTTTGCGCAGAGCCGAGGAGGCCGGAGCGCAGGTGCGGCGGCCGGCGCAGGTGACCGACGTCGCGCTCGTGGCGGGTGGCGAGCAGGTGGTGACGGTGCGCGAGGCCGAGGTGGAAAGCACGGTGAGCTGCCGTTGGGTCATCGACGCTTCCGGCGTGGCCGCGCTGCTCGCGCGCAAGAACGGGTGGTGGAAGCCGAATTTGGAGCATCCCACCGCTTCTGCTTGGGCGCGCTGGCGCGGCGTCAAGGATTGGGATGGTCGGGAGTTGGCTGAGAAATTCCCGGAATGGGCGGCCGCCTGTTACGGGTCGCGCAACACGGCCACCAATCACATTGTGGGCGACGGCTGGTGGAGTTGGTGGATCCCGCTCAAGGGCGGCGATGTGAGCGTCGGCGTGGTGTTCGATCAACGCATCGCTCAGTTCCCCAGCGGCGACGCTTCCGTGGGTCAACGCCTGCAGGAATTCCTGGGCCGACATCCGGTGGCGCGCGAGATCCTTGCCGACGCCACTCTGGTCGAAGGCGATGCGCATTGGCGCAAGAATCTACCCTATTCGACCACTACCTTTGCCGGAGACGGCTTTGCGCTGGTGGGCGATGCTGCGGCGTTTCTGGATCCGTTCTACAGTCCGGGGATGGATTGGATCGCGTTTAGTGTGAGCGCGACGGTGGAGTTGGTGGCGGCGCAGCAGCGTGGGGACGATGTGGGGGTGCTTGTGGCCCGGCACAACGCGGCGTTTGGGCAGAGTTACCAGCGTTGGTTTGAGGCCGTTTACAAAGATAAATACGAGTATATCGGCGAATACGATCTCATGCGGGTCGCGTTCCGGCTGGATCTTGGGCTGTATTATCTGGGCATCGTTTCCCAGCCGTTCAAATACGGGGCCCGGGCGCTGCGAGTGCCTCCATTCTCCGAAAGTGTGTCAACGCCGGTCTATTTGCTGATGCGCGTTTATAACCGGCGCTTTGCCGCCATGGCCCGCGCGCGTCGGGCTCGGCGCGAGTTGGGTCGCTGCAATCATGCGCGGCGATATCTGCTACAAAGCTTCTCGATCAGCCCAAAGGATTTCTCCCTGGTGCTCGGGGCGGCTTTGCAGTGGCTGGGTTTTGAATTGCGCGAAGGTTGGCGGAGTTGGGGCGGGGGAAATTATGAAGGATGAAGGGGGGAGGGGGGAGGGGGGAGGGGCGGAGGGATTATGAGGGACGAATGATGAAGAGAGCGGGGAGAGACGCTTTTGGGCTTGGCGGGACCTGCGTTCTCCGAATCCTCATAACTCATAATTCATAATTCATCCTTCATCTTTGATGCACCCGTATTCGGCCCTTGCCACGCTTTAGTGTGGCGAAGATTCTCCCCGCCCAATGAAATTGCTCGATCGCTATGTTAGCAGCCAGTTGCTCATGACCGCGTCGTTTGCGGTGGCGGTGCTCAGCGTGGTGCTCGTGCTCGGGAACGTCTTTAAACAATTGCTGGAACTGCTGGTCAATCACAGCGTCCCCATTGAGTTTATCCTGAGTTTCATCGCCTATATTCTCCCGTTCTCGCTCACGTTCACCATCCCGTGGGGGTTTTTGACCGCTGTCCTCCTCGTGTTCGGCAAGATGTCGGCAGAAAATGAGCTCATTGCTCTGCGCTCAAGCGGGATCAGTATCCCGAGAATTTGTGTGCCGGTGGCGGGGATCGCCGTGGTTTTGGTCGGGATCTGTTTGTGGATCAATGTCGATGTCGCCCCGCGCGCACAGGTGAAGATGAAGGAGGCGCTCTTTAATATCGCCACCAGTAATCCGCTGGCGATGTTCGGGAGCGATAAGGTCATTGATGCGTTTCCTGGTAAGAAAATCTACGTCGAACAGAACGATGGCCCGGAGCTCAAAAACATCCTCGTTTACGACATGAATGAGCAGTTCGATCCGGTGAAAGTGGTGTTTGCCCGGCGCGGGATGATCACCACTGATGCTGCGAATAAAAGGCTGCTCTTGCAGCTCTTTGGCGCGCGTCTTGAGAATCGCGATGAGCAAGAGCCTGCGAA
>JAYTYG010000503.1:0-5353 GCA_043742585.1 Spartobacteria bacterium | reverse complement strand
TCTTATTATTTTCAATTATTTAAGATATATACCTAATTATTTTGAATTATTTTTGAGATACTCTTATATCTAATTATAGCCTGGGCCGTTACGCTGTGGAATCGAGCAAGCCTCAGATCTTCCAGTCCGCCATCAAGATGGTGGGGGGCGGCGGCAGTTCCGGGGATGAGTCGACGCCCATGCTTTCACAGTTGGCAGCCGCCTCGATGGTGACTCAGCCGATGGAAGGCGAAACCGTGACCGACCCAAGTCCGGTCATCAAAGCGAATCTGGCGACTCTGGGTGAGATTGATCCCGGAAGCGTGGCCTTGCGTTTGAGCGGGGTCGGCGAAGTGGCGTCGAAATATGATCCGGCGACAAAAATGGTCGAGGGCAAGGTGAGCGACAAGCTGCACGAGCCCTATTACGTGGTGACTTTGACGGCCCGGGTCAAGGGGCGCAAAGTTGAGGTGAAGTGGAACTTTAACTACAACGGACCAGGCTTGGTGACAGCCGATGCGGCTCACGCCCCGGTGGCGGATCCCGCTGCGGTGCCTGCGAAAGCTGTGCCTGCAAAATCGGTGGCGCCGACCAAGAAGCCGAAGAAGTAGCTGCTGCGGCGGTTAGCCGCCACGGCGGAATTGGCGAGAGCATTGAAGCTGTTGCTCGACGCCGGGGAAAATTCCGCTACTTTGCCGCTCCGTTTTCATGTTTTCACTGCTCTCAGATAAGCTTCAGGATATTTTTAAAGACCTTCGGGGTCATGGAAAGATCTCCGAAACCAATATCACCGATGCCCTCCGGGCCGTGCGCATGGCGTTGCTCGAAGCGGACGTCGACTTCAATGTGGCAAAGGGTTTCATCGCCCGGGTCCGGGAAAAAGCGCTGGGCGAGGAAGTGCTCAAAAGCGTCACGCCTGGGCAGCAAATCGTTAAGATTTTTCACGATGAACTGACCGCTTTACTCGGGGGCGATCAGGCGCCGCTCCTGCTCGATCCGCCGGCGCGGATCCTGATTGTGGGCCTGAATGGCGCAGGAAAAACGACCTCGTCGGCCAAGCTGGCCAATTATCTCAAAAAACAGGGGCGCAAGCCTTTGCTTTACGCCTGCGATTTGTATCGCCCGGCGGCCATCGAGCAGTTGGCGACGCTGGGGCGCCAGATCGGTGTCCCGGTGTTTATCCCCGAGGCTGGAGCCACAGATGTGCTGAAAACGGCCGCAGCCGCCTTGGAATGGGGCGCCACTCAGACTGGCGACGTGCACATTTTCGATACTGCGGGTCGCCAGGAGATGGACGAGGTGCTCTTGGAAGAAATCAAGCGGCTTAAAGAGTTCCTGCAACCGCAGGAAGTTTTATTGGTGGCCGATGCCGCCACCGGCCAGCAGGCGGTGAGTGTGGCGACTCACTTTCATAAGGCGCTCAATATCACGGGCTTGGTGCTCACCAAGCTCGATGGCGACGCCCGCGGCGGCGCCGCGCTCTCGATGCGTGAGGTGACTCAGCGCCCGATCAAATTCGGCGGCGTCGGCGAGAAAATCGAGCAGTTCGAGCCATTCCATCCCGACCGCTTGGCGGGCCGGATTTTGGGGATGGGTGACATTGTGGGGCTTGTGGAGCGGGCGGCGGAGGCCATCGACGAGGACGAGGCGCGTCGGATGGAGGAGAAAATGAGGACGGCCTCATTTGATCTAAACGATTTTCTGGCTCAGTTTAAAATGATACGGAAGCTCGGCCCGTTAGAGAATATCCTTGGCATGCTGCCCGGGATGTCTAACATGAAGGGCTTTTCGGTCGAGGAAGGTCAAATGAAGCGAGTCGAAGCCATTGTGCTTTCGATGACGTTGGATGAGCGGACAAACCCGGACATTTTAAATGCCCGCCGCCGACAACGCATCGCCCGCGGCAGTGGAGTTTCGGTGAGCGAAGTAAACGACCTGATTCAGCGCTTCAGCCAAATGCGGAAGATGATGAAGGACATGGGAAAATTTAAGAAGATGATGTCGCGCCCTGGGGCGCAGAATCGCTTTAAATTGCCCCGATAGATTTAGAACCAACCCAAAACCAGCAAAGAACCAAGATCATGGCCGTCAGCATCCGTCTCCGCCGCGAAGGCACCACCAATCGTCCCTATTACAAAGTTGTCGTTGCCGATCAGCGCAGCCCACGGGATGGCAAATTCATCGAGATCATTGGCAACTACGATCCGAAGAAAGAAGGCGAGAACGCCAAAATCGACATCTCGCGTGCCGAATACTGGATCAGCAAAGGTGCTCAGCCGAGCGACACCGTGCGCAGCCTGATCAAACGCGTGCGCAAAGCCGAAGTGGCTGCAGCTCCCGCCAAGTAGTTTTCCCATCGGGGCTCCCTCACCATGCCTCCTGCCGCAATGCACGACTTTCTCGATTACGTGTTGCGGCAGTTGATCGATTTCCCTGAGGAGATGGTGCTGATTAAAACCGGTGAGGATGGTAAAAAACCGATTTTTAAAGTGCGACTTCGCCAGAGCGACGTCGGCAAAGTGATCGGCAAGCATGGGCATACCATCATCGCCATCCGCAATTTGCTGGCAGCAGGTGCCACACGCACCGGAGACAGAGCCACCCTCGAAATTATCGAAGAGGCCGGCGGTCCGGTTTAATATCGGGTTTTTCAGACCCTAACTTCGAGCGCCACAAGAAAGCCCCGGCTTTCCTGTGGCGCTCTTTTTTTTTGCCGCGCCCCCACCCACGGCTTCCCGCAGAGACGCCGAAAAGCGAGCGGGCGATGGAGCTCCGTCGGGGGATTTATGAATGATGAATGATGAATGATGAAGGAGGGGGCGTAGACGCTCCGCGCTGAGTGCTACCTGCGTTCTCCTGATCCTCATCATTCATACTTCATAAGTCCGTCGACTTTGGGGCTGAGATGAGCCCGCCTGATCGGTGGGCGTCAAATACAACTTGCATACACATTAAAAGCGCGCGAGGTGTGTATTGCCATGAAGCGAACCAATATTGTTCTCGATGATGCACTTGTCTCACAAGGGCTCAAATTGACCGGTCTTAAAACCCAGAAAGACCTGATCCACCATGCGCTTCTTCAGTTAGTCCGCAGGGAGTCCCAGGTCGGTCTTTTGGCCTTACGCGGGAAAGTTGATTGGGATGGTGATCTCAATGCAATGAGGAAGGGCCGGACCGCTTGAGTGTTTTAGTCGACTCGACTATTTGGATAGATTTCCTGAGGGATAGGAAAACAGCACATACGGAAAAGCTAATCGACCTTATAGAAAAGCGTGAGGATCTTTGTATTTGTGGATTTGTGCTGACTGAGGTGCTGCAGGGAATTAGGGATGAAAAACAATACGTGGCGACCAAGAATCAGTTTTCGAATTTGATTTATCTAAATGATGATCATTCAACTTTTGAATTGGGCGCGACAATTTATAGGAATTTAAGAAAGGATGGGATTACAATCCGGAATTCGATCGATTGCTTAATTGCCGCTGTTGTCATTCAGCACAATGTTTCATTATTAGAGAATGATAGGGATTATCGTTTTATAGATTCACACTATCCTTTAAATCGGGTATCCCCGATTTAGATGCGTAGAGCCAGCACTCATGCGTTAAGCCGTATGCCCAAGGAATCAGGGCTTAACCTAAAGCCGGAAATGATTAGCCGCAAAGAGCGCAAAGAGCTCAGAGATTGAGGGAGTAGTAGAAGTGCTTGGCGTCACCCGAAAGGTGAAGGTTTCGGTCAGTGCCAATTGTCGGAGCCTGTTTATTCTGAATGAATTGCGTTTTTAGGCTTAACGCAGAGTCGCGGAGCCGCAGAGGATGAACCTAATGCCAGTTACTCTGCGGCGCTGCGGCTCTGCGCCTTTGCGTTAAATCCTCATGCGTAATGGCGTCCCGGGGCCGGCTGTCTGTCTCTTCTCAAATCAGGCTGCCGAAATGGATGAGCTTCATTATCGGTTCGGCGGCGGCCCGGGACGCCTCCAGATCCACCTCAAACTCGGCGACCCAATCGTTCGCTTCCTGCGGGTCAATGAGCATCTGCTGCACTTTCCACGTGCGCCGGTCGTCGGACGGCGTCACATAGGTGTGCTGCAAATTGCGCGCATTCGGGTCGAGGCAAATGCGTTCATGCGCCACATAATAGGCGTCCACAGCTGTGCGCAGAATTTCAAAAGTCCATAGACCGCCGGTCGGATGTTCCTGCGTGGATAAGCCGCTCAAAGCTGTCTCGTAATCGTCATTGGCCACGGCGCGCAGGAACGTAAAGATCCGATGCCGGATCGCGGCGGTAAACGCCTTGGGATCGCGGGTGACATCGCGTGCGGCTTCCTCGGCGCCCGGCGGCCGGAGTTCGGCTTGCTCCTGGCGGGCTTGAAAGTTCGGGTCGCGCATTTTCTGCCATTGATCGAGCAGGCTGGAATCGATCTGCCGGATCATGGAGCCGAGATAGAGTTCCATCTCGCGCACGGCCTCATTTTTGGCGCTGTCCGGGACGGTCTGCGCGAGCACTTTATGCACGCTGGACAGGTGGCGGAGCAGGAGTCCCTCGGCGCGCTGGAGCTCGTAGACCTTGATGTAATCAGCAAAAGATCGGAACTCCTCGAACATCTCGCGCACGATGGATTTAGGGCGCACGTTTTCCGTGCCGACCCACGGATGGCGATCGGCAAAGGCGTTGAAAGTCGAATAGATGAAATCGCGATTGGGCTTTGGATATTCGAGTTTTTCGAGTTCCTCCATGCGCTGATCATAATCGAGACCCTGCATCTTCATCTCGGCGACAGCCTGGCCTTTGATTTTGTCGAGCTGCTTGCGCAAAATCACCGTGGGATCTTCCAGAATCGACTCCACCAAAGTTAGCAGCACCAGTGCGTAATCGGGGGCCTGCGGATCCATCAGCGCCAGGGTGTCATGCACGTATAGCGAGAGAGTTTGGTTCATTGAAAAATCATCCTGCAACTCCAGGTTGACCCGTAGATAGGCACCGTTAGCTGTCTTTGGAATAAATTCTACAATCTTGCGATCTAACAACGCCCTGAATAATTGCCAGGACCGCTTTGTCAGTGCCTTCTTGGCCTTGGGCGTTTCATGCGAGGATCGGATCAATTCGCGCATGGCGCGGCAGCCGTCGCTCTCGCGGCCCAGCACATTCAGCAGGGTGCCGTGGGTCACCTGAAACTGGCTGCTCAAGCGCTCCGGCGCCGCCGCGATCAATCGCGTATAGGTCTGCTTATCCCAGTTAACAAAATTCTTCTCGGGCGGTTTGCGTTTGACGAATTTCTTACCGCCGCCTGCCTGCTTGTGTTCAAGCTGTAGATTCTCGATCGCATGCCCGGGTGCCTGCACCACCACCCAGCCGCAGTCGTCAAACCCTTTGC
>JAYTYG010000502.1:0-2360 GCA_043742585.1 Spartobacteria bacterium | reverse complement strand
CGGCGCCAGGGGTCTTGATTTTGAGCGCGGCTATATAGTGATTGGCGAGTTGCGCCTGCTCGGCCGCTGCGATGAGTCGCAACGGGCCGCGGCTGGCCTGCATCGCAAGCACCAGGTTTTCGCGCACGGAGAGATTTGGGAAAATGCCTTCGCCTTTACGATCCTCAGAACAGAAGGCGAGACCGTGCCGGATCGCCTCGGCCGGGGTGCGCAGCGGTGCGTTAATCCCCCCGATTTGCACAGTCCCGAAGTCGTGTGGATCAATGCCAAAAAGCATGCGGGCGGTCTCTGTGCGGCCGCAGCCGAGCAGGCCTGCGAGTCCCACGACTTCGCCTGGAGCGATCCGCAAATCGATGGGGCCAATGCTGCCGGTGCGTCCCAAGCCGCGCGCCTCGACCAGCGGGGCCTGCGCTAGGTCAGACGCCGCGCCGCTGGTTTCCGGAGTAGTAGTATTTTCCTCGATCTCGCGGCCGAGCATCTTGCCGAGCAAAGCCAGACGCGGCAGCTCAGCCGTCATATACTCGCCCACAAAATTACCATTGCGCAGCACGGTAAGCCGGTCAGTGATGGCGTAAATCTGACAGAGGAAATGCGAGATGAAGAGAATCGCCATTCCATCCGCGCGAAGTCGGCGCAATACAGTGAAGAGCGCCTCGACCTCTTCGGCGTCGAGCGATGAAGTCGGCTCGTCGAGCACCAATAATTCCGCGTTCACATCCAGGGCCCGGGCAATGGCAATCATTTGCTGAATGGCAATCCAGCACGCGCCCAGCTCCCGGTTCACACCGACATCGAGTCCCAGGCGTTCCACGGCGCCCCGTGCCTGTGCGCGGGCTGCGCCCCATTGGATCACGCCGAACTTGCGTGGCAACCGGCCCAGCATGAGGTTCTCTGCGATTGACAGTGTTGGAATGAGGTTGACCTCTTGAAACACTGTCGAAACACCCAGACCCTCGGCGTCTTTTGGCGATTTTGGTCGGATCGCGCGGCCCTTGAATTCGATGGTGCCGCCGTCGCGCGGATAGACCCCGCTGAGAATCTTAATGAAGGTGGATTTGCCGGCCCCGTTTTCTCCCATCAATGCGTGGATTTCGCCGCGGTATAGATCCAGTTGGACTCCATCCAAGGCCTTCACCCCTGGGAATTCTTTGATGATGTTACGTGCGGAAAGCAGCGGTGAGCTCATGGCGCGATCTAATTAGTTAAGCGGGATTGCATCTCAGTGCGTTGAGCTGTTTTGTCCTGCCCCTTTTTTTTTGGCGTCTTATACACCGGGGGTGAAGCCCATGATCAAGTCGAATATAGCGCTCAACTCGCCCCCCTTTGTTCCTGGCAGGGGGCGAAATTCTGCGCAGAGCGCCTCGGGGTTTTTTACGCTGCGGGTAACGCCATCGTTGGCATTGAGGGGATGATTTTTGATGTGCAGTTCGGTTGTCCACTTTTCATGGCCCTTCATCTTCACCGCATAGTGGATGTGCGGGCAGCGGGTGCCGTAAGCCACGGGCTTGATTGTGCGGAAAAGATACTCGCCTTTATCACCGGTTAGAAACCGCCCGTAGCCTTGAAACCGGGTGTCCGCCGATGCTTTGTCGCCGCCACTTTGGCTGTGGATGTAAATGCCCTTGGCGTCGGCCTGCCAGATTTCCACCATAGCGTTGCGGACGGGTTCACCCTGCGGATCGAGGACGCGACCGCTGACATAGGTGATGTCGCCGATGGCTGGCGTGAGGCCATCATTGATGGTGATTAAGTCATTGTCCGTATCGAGCGGGAGATGATCCGGATAGAATGGGCCAAACCCTGTCCCCGGGGTCTGTGTGAGAGCTTCAGCGAACGCTCCGGGGACCGCGAGAAAGGCGGTGCTTAAACCCAAGCTCTGAATGAAAGTGCGGCGGTTGTGCATGAGGTCGGTGTTCTTTGTTTTGCGGGGGGAATTGATGCCGGCGGGCTTCTCCAACAGCACTGTCTTGGCATGCATCTAATCTGAGTTGCCGGCACCAGTCCGGCCGCCGATTCGGGTCTGCCCAACTGCGGGGCGTGAGTCATTACCGGGGTGTGCAGGAAAAAGCAAATGCCTATCAACGCGCCAAGGCGGCGCGCGGATGGTCTGGGGCGCATCGCCGATTCTTCAAAGGCTTAGCTCCAAAGGCGCCCCAATTATGAAGGATGAATGATGAAGATTCGGGGAACGCATGTGCCCTTCAGTCAGGGCTTACGCAACTAAAATGATCATTGGAAAGTGCAGATATTCGCGTAAGGCGATGCTTGCAAAGTATTTACGCCAAAGGCGTTACGCCCTACAGCCTAGGGTTGCGAGGAACGAGCTACCCTGGGAACCGGCGAAAAAGAGAATCCAACCC
>JAYTYG010000501.1:0-1752 GCA_043742585.1 Spartobacteria bacterium | reverse complement strand
GATCAGCCTGTTGCCAGGAAGCACCTCGCACCAACCGCAGAGTTGCGCCGCCGCCATCCTTCTTGAGCGCCGGATATTTTTTCAAAGCCGACGGATCGTTCATATCGGAGCGATACCAATCATCACACCATTGCGCAACGTTTCCGCCGACATCAAATAGTGCGTAATCATTGGGCATGTAACTACCGACAGCGCTCGTACGTTTGACCCCGTCATTGAATCCTTTGATGTTAGGCGACCAATCCATTTTGTTCTCCTCTCCCGCGTAGTTGCCGGAGCCAGCTTTGGGTGGAAATACATTTCCCCACGGGAACTTGGATTTCCCCACGGCCGCACTCCACTCCGCATCGGTCGGCAAACGATAGGCCTGGCCCGTACCTATCAGCCCGTTTAGGCGGTCCTTTTCTGTCAGCCAGGAGCAGAAGGCTTGCGCATCCTTCCAGCTTACACCCACCAACGGATGTTTACCGCTCTGTTCAAAGCCCGGCTCCTTCCAACTCCCGCCCGACTTGCCGCGTTCCAGTTTGTGTTTTTTCGGCACAAACGATTCCAGGCCGCCGAGCGCCTCATAATTAGTGGCAGCCACAAACCTTTCGAAGTCCTCAACCCGGGTGATCCAGACGCAGACCAGCGCGTCGACGCCCGGCACTGGCACAAATTTCATCCCCAAGCTGTTTTCAAACGGCTGCTCCTTTGTCGCCCCAACAATTTTGCGTTCCTGCTCCGCCTTTCGTTCCGCCTTTCGTTCCGCCTCTGCACTTTGCTGGCGTTCGAGTTCCATCCGCTCCTCACGCGCCATTTCAAGCGTCCTGGCTTCGGCGACCAAACGTTGTTGCTCGGCTTCTGCGGCGCTCCGATTTCGTTCAACTTCTGTCCCCTGCTGCGGCAGCTCGGTTTTCGCGGGCTCAGGCGCGACTGGCTTCTGAAGATCCGTGGCCGATGGGCTCTCGGATACCTGTGCTGGCAGCGCCACCGGGGCGGCCACGACCTGACTCGCCGGCTTCGATTGTATCGCCCACCACGCTCCAAAGCCGAGTCCTCCGATGACTGTAACAAGAGCGGCCAAGGCGAGCGGTCTCGGGCGGCCGGCCACCAGGAGCGTTGGCTTTATCTGGGTATCGAGAGGCACACTCCCCGAAGGAGGCGCCAAATCTGGCAGGATAGTGAGAGACAGGCGTTTAACTCCAACGGAGGCAGCAGTCGCGACACCAACGGGCTTGAGCTTTGGAAAGACGATCTTGGGCTTGAGGACACGCGTTACCTCGCGCTTGATCTTTGTTTTCGATAAAGTTTCCAGGGACAAACGTTTACAGCCACTGGCGGCGTCAGGGGTGGTTAAATCAGAGCCCATGGTTTTTATGCAGATCGAGGTAACCGAGAGAAAAGTTCAGCATTGCGAGCAAATAGACTGGCAGAACCGTCGGGGAAAAGGCGAGCGGATGCTTGTGAAAACCCACAGGCAAAGCGGTGCCCAAGTCCAGACTGGGACGAGGCAGGTGGGAATTGTGGATCGCACACGGTCAACACGCCGTGTAGGTGAAGCGCTCATGAAAACACGCGCTGTAATCATCCTGCTGGTGTTGGCCTGCACCGGCGCCTATGCAGCCGACCCGGTGGCCAAGCCGCTCAACATCGTCCTGCTGTATGCCGACGATTTGCGTTTCGATTCATTGGGCTGTGCCGGCAATCCCGTGGTGAAGACCCCCAATATCGACCGTCTGGCGTCGCAGGGCGTGCGCTTCACCAACTCCA
>JAYTYG010000500.1:0-19546 GCA_043742585.1 Spartobacteria bacterium | reverse complement strand
AACTCGCCAAGATCGCCAAGAAGGTCAAGGACAAGGAAGAGATCAAGCAAGTGGCCACGGTTTCCGCGAATTGGGACACCACCATCGGTGAGATCATCGCCGACGCCATGGACAAGGTCGGCAAGGACGGCACGATCACGGTCGAAGAAGCCAAATCCATCGAAACCACTCTTGAAGTGGTCGAAGGCATGCAGTTTGATAAAGGCTATCTCTCGCCCTACTTCGTCACCAACGCCGAGTCCATGGAAGCCAAGCTCGAGGACGCTTACATCCTCAATTACGAGAAGAAGATCACGAGCCTCAAGGACCTCCTCCCCATTCTGGAGAAGGTGGCCAAGCTCGGCAAACCGCTCGTCATCATTGCTGAGGATGTGGAAGGCGAAGCCCTCGCCACCCTCGTGGTTAACAAACTCCGCGGCACGATCAACGTCTGCGCCGTCAAAGCCCCCGGCTTCGGCGATCGCCGCAAAGCCATGATGGAAGACATCGCCATCCTCACGGGCGGCAAATGCATCACCGAAGACCTCGGCATCAAGCTCGACAACGTGCCACTCGAAGACCTTGGCAAGACCAAGCGTGTGACCATCGACAAAGAGAACACCACCATCGTTGAAGGCAGCGGCAAGCAGTCCGACATCCAGGGCCGCGTGGCCCAGATCCGCCGCCAGATCGACGAAACCACCAGCGATTACGATCGTGAGAAGCTCCAAGAGCGTCTCGCCAAGCTCGCCGGCGGTGTGGCAGTCATCAACGTCGGTGCAGCCACCGAGACCGAGATGAAAGAGAAGAAAGCCCGCGTCGAAGACGCCCTGCACGCCACCCGCGCTGCAGTCGAAGAAGGCATCGTCCCCGGGGGCGGTGTGGCTCTGATCCGTGCGCAGAAGGCTCTCGACTCCCTCAAGCTTGAAGGCGACGAAGCCATCGGCCTGGGCATCGTGCGTCGTGCGGTCGAAGCCCCGCTTCGTCAGCTCGCCGACAACGCTGGCCAGGAAGGCGCGCTCATCGTGCAGGAAGTCAAAAAGCGCAAAGGCAACGAAGGCTACAATGTGGCCACTGGCGAATACGTCGACCTGATCAAGGCCGGCGTCGTCGACCCCACCAAGGTGACACGGAGCGCGTTGCAGAACGCTGCCTCGATCTCTGGCCTCCTGCTCACGACCGAATGCGTCGTGACCGAGCTGCCTGAGAAGAAATCCGGCGCTCCAGCCGGCGACCCGCATCATGGCGGCGGCATGGGCGGAATGGACTACTAAGCCGGACCTAAAAAATCCTGCTTGGCGAATCCTTCGCTAAAGCATCATACAGCCGGGCTCAGCAATGGGCCCGGCTCTTTTTTGTTTGAATGCGAGCCTGTGAGGCCATGTCCGCGCGGAGGGTCGCAGGCCCTGCTTGTCACGGAGATGAATCAGGCAATCAAAGACCTTGCGCTCGGCAATTGCGCTCAGTGCCTGGCCTTCATAATACGCGCCGATCTTACGGACTTGGCGCAGGTATTCGGCTTTGGAGCGGGGGCGAAGGGATTTGCATTCGACAAAGACAACATAGTCTCAGACATCCTGAGCTGCCGGGAAATGGATTGAGGCTTTCCTGATTCCATCCTGAACCTGATTCCCCTGTAAGGAGGTTCAATAAAACGACAAAATGAGATCAGGAAGATTCCTTGATCCTGAGCGGGCTACTCGCAGAGGTCAGGATGTCTGAGTCTAAATATTCGGGAGTATTAGTCATAGAGACGCCTCCTGTCGCCGCCTCCAAACGATTTGCCCCGCATGAGCCAATCCTCACCGACCACCCATTGGTCTATGCAGGGTCGTCACGGACGCTTCGAATCTTCATCATGGCGCACGGTGCGGCAGTAATCTGTGAGGCCTTCGACAACGGCGTCGGCGTATTCGGCAAACAGGCATTTTCTGAGGCGGCCGGCCACCATTTTTTCGCCGACATAATCGCCTGCCTGCACGCGGTCCCAGACCTCCCGCGAGTTCATGACGTATGGCTCGAGAAATATCACCGGGGTGCGGTAGAGCCGGTTTGCCAGGAGGTTGCGCGCCCACACGTAACGACTCGGCCCGACGCTCCGGGCGTTGGCGCCCGGATACTCGAAGGCCGGCAATTGCGTGGCGCGAGCGAGCGCGGTCACCACGGATTGGTTGGCGGCGAGTTCCACGGGATAGCAGCGGCTGAGTAGTTTAAAGAGGAGCTCGAAGCGGATGTCGTCGTTGCGTAGTTCCATCGCCGAGTAACAGCCGTTGACGAGCGCGTGCAGGTGGTTCCGCGGCACAAAGTCCGGTTCCTGCGGGTTGCCCCAGCTTTCCGCATCAAAGTGCAGGCAGATCGTCAGATCCGGCTTCAGCTCTTCATTCACGCGTTTGGCCCGATGCCGGATTTCGCTGATCCGATAAAAGAGCAGTTCGCTGGTGGACTGGACGGTGTTTGCGCGTTGGGGATCCTCCATGCCCTGATAGGTTTCACGCGGGGCGACGACGCCTTGCAGCGCGAGTTGTGCGCGCGCGGCGTCGAGAAGGGTTTCGGGTCGGTCTGGAGTGGTGGGCCCGGGTTTGTCGCGGACGAACTGGACCTCGGCGCCCAGGTCGCGAAGCCGTGGGGCGATCAATTGGGCGACGCGGAGTGTCATATCGCCCTCGGCCACCGGCAGGCTGTCGCCGATTTTAAACCAGCGTTCTTCGAGCTGCGCCCAATCGCCTCCGAGATGCCCCGGGTCGAGCGCGATCTTTAAACCGGTCAGGGGGCGGCCAGGCGGCGCTGCGCCCAATTCTTCCGCCCGGTGCCAAAATCGGGGTGCCGGCTTGGCGTCGCTGGCAGCCGGGGCGAAGCGCAGGGTCCAGGTTTGCGGCGGCTCGAGTCGGGTGCGGATGAGGGCCTGCGTGGGCTGAATTTCGATAAGCCCGGCGGCGGCTCCGGCGGGGGCGTAGACGGTTTCGAGCCAGAGGCTGAACTCGTCGTGGGTGATGGTTTCCTGAAAGACTTCCAGATCGCTCCAGACGGGTGGCGGCGCCAGGGTGCTGAGTCTTTGGGCTTGCGCGAAAAGGCTGAGCCAGGCGAGGGCGATAAGGATCCGGACCGGAAAAAGCGTCATGGGCGGATGTAATGTAAGCGGGATTGAGCGCGGCGCCAGCTGCGGGGCGGTCGGTGGACTGGGGCGCTGCGACATTCTTCGTGCCCTTCGTGCCCTGATTGGGGCATCCTGTCCCGATGTTGAGAATTCTTTTCCTTGGCGATATCGTCGGCGAGCCGGGTCGCAGCGCAGTGATCGATTCCGTGCAGGCTTTTAAGCAGGAGCAGGGTGTGGATTTTGTAATCGTCAATGGGGAGAACTCCGCCAATGGCCGCGGGATTACCCCGAAAATCAGTATCGATTTGCTCCGGGCAGGCGTAGCCGTGATTACCACGGGTGATCATGTGTGGGATCAAAAGGAGATCCTGCCTTATTTCGCCACCGAACCGCGGCTGTTGCGCCCGATTAATTATCCGCCGGGCACCCCCGGAGCGGGGTCGATTGTGCTCAATACGCCTAAGGGAAAAGTGGCTGTGATTAATGTCCAGGGGCGCACTTTTATGAATCCGCCGCTGGAGAATCCGTTTCTGGCCATCGACGCCGAAGTGGATCGGTTGTTGCAGGAAACGCAGGTGATTTTCGTGGATGCCCATGCGGAAACCACCAGCGAAAAGATCGCGCTCGGCCGTTTTCTCGATGGCCGCGTTTCCGCCGTCGTAGGCACTCATACGCACACTCAGACGGCTGATGAACAGATCTTCCCAGGCGGCACGGCGTTTCTTTGCGATGCTGGCATGTGCGGCCCCTCGGAGAGTTGTCTTGGCCGGGAGATTCAGCCCATTATTCAGCGGTTCCTGACCGGGCGCCCGATCCTGTTTCCGGTGGCCAAGGGGCCTGTGAAAATGCACGGGGCTTTGATTGATATCGATGAGACCACGGGGCGCGCGCTGAGCATTGAGCGCGTGGCCAAGCTCTACGAACCAGCCGCGCCGGGGGGCATTAAGTTAATAAAAAGCCCCATTTCCATGACCAAAGTCAGCCATGGCGGACAAGTAACGGTCGGAGCGATTCCGATCGCCTAAGGTGCGAAAAGGTGAAAGCCCACGGCAACGCAATGGGTAGCACACGTTAGCGAGCTGTGGCCTGTAGGGCCACGATATCCGTGCGATTCCACGGCCGTTCACCCGCCGTCACGCCGACCGTTAATGGCAGTGCAGCCGCGCCCGGGGGCCATGCATCCGCGCCGGGTTTAAACGTGGCGCCAAAGTAACCAGACCCAGTTTAGGGAGAGGCCGATCCAGGCGGCAATCCGCCAGCGTTGGCCGGTGGCTTTGGAAAATTCCGGGCGCCAGCGTGGGCGGCGACCGATGAGCACAAAGGCCGCGTAGAGGTTGAACGCCAGGAGCGCGAATAAGCCGGCGAACGCCAGGGGATTGAACGCCAGGGCGTCAATCCACTGGCCTTTTGCCGCGGCGCGCAAACAGCGGGTGACGCCGCAGGCGGGGCAGGCCCAGCCGGTGAGCTTGTGAAACAGGCAGGCAGGCAGCGGCAGCCCCAGGCGTAGCCAAGTCCAGATCCCAGTCAGCGCGGCCAGTGAGACCGCGAGCCAGATGGCTTCGTGATTGGTTTCCCTGGGGCGCAGCGGTTGCCAAGGCATGGCGCATTAGTGATGGCCAGCGGCCAATGCTGCAACCATCACACCGGCGCCGATACCGATGATGCAGCAGAGGAGGGTCGGCAGGAGAATGGCGATCACGGCACGGCCGGTGTCGATTTCATGAGCTTTGGCCACGCCGATGCAGGCGGCCACCAAGCCCCAGATGCCCGCTGTCAAAGCCCCGCAGACGGGGACAATCTGCAAAATACTCGAGGAGCCTGAGCAATAGCAGCAGACGCGATACGTGGTTTCAAAGGGTTGCTTGGCTCCGCCGCAAATCATCAGGGAGAGATGCAGGACTCCTGCGTGAATGAAGGAGGCCAGCAGGAGCATCAAGGGCAGAAAAATGGCCAGCGCAATGAGCCCAATGACGATGAGCACCGGGTTGCTCAGGTCCTCAATGCCTGGCAGGGATTCAAAGCCCGGCGTTTTACTCAATTGCAGCCGGGACAGGCCTACGTTCGAAACGATTTGGTAGAGGATGCCGAAAAAGCTGCCGATGGTGCCAAGGAGCAGGGTGTAGGTCATCGGCGCGCGCAGGCCGCCTTCGCGTTTCATTGCGCTAAATGTTTCCGCAGGCTTCAGCAGCACGCCTTTAACTGTCGCCACGGCGGCGGCGAACACGCCCAGTTCCGCCCGTTGCTCCCAAGCGGGGCCGGTGCGTTCGGCTTGATTCAGGGAAGGCAGCGTAACGCCGCTCTGGAGTTGCAGCAGCGCATTGGGCTTGCATGCCGCGCAGAACTGCCGGGCCCCGATCTCCACGAGTTGGGAGGGCGATTGGACGCTCCCGCAGGCGTCGCAACATTGCGTGGGACCGCCGGCGCCGAGAGCGAGGTCCGGGAGCGCTTGGTCCAATGGCATCCAGTTGGCCATTCCTTCGCGCCAAACCAGGGTCTTGGCATGGATCGTCTGGGAATCGAGGAGGGCTTGGAGCTCCTGCGCTGAGATCGGCCCCTGTCGTTGTCCCGCACCTGCGTCGTAAAACCAGTTCATATTGTTTGTTGCTCTAGAGTTGCGGTTGTTCTTTTCGTGGCGCCCAGCGCCCGGCGCAGTCAAACGGTGGCTTGACGCGCTGTAAACTTAATGTTCGCCCCGGCATGAAAATCACGGAAAACCGCGAGGCCGGGGCGCAAGGGAATTATGAAGGATGAAGGATGAGGGATGAGGGTTCGGAGAACGCAGGTGCCGTTACACCCCGGGGGCTTCTCTTCACTCACAATTCCGCACGGCGCCTTTCCCTCCTTCCTCTGCATTCATCCCTCATAATTCATCCTTCATAATTCCCAACAGCTCCCAGCAAGCCAAAGAAACGGAGCTGCGCCACTCTCGCGCCGCCTTGCATTTGCGGCGTCGACTTCATGGCGGCGGAAAGTCACAATCAGGTGACAATCTCATGACAATACGTACGGGAGACCGCGTTTTTCAAGGAGTGGCCAATCCCCAAAGTCGTAATTATCATGTCTTCCCCTATACCTCACGAGCCTGCCCCTGAGGTGCCGGCAGTGGGCCTGTCGCCCAGGCAAGCGCCGATTGTGTCGCCGTCGGTAGATGCGCCCGGAGCACCGGCCGGACCCGAGTCCTGGCATCTTCCTACCATGCGCATCAGTCCGTATGCGGCGTTGGGAGCGGTGCTGGCCCTGGTGTTGATCATGGCTAAGCTGCCCATGGTGTGGCCCATGGAAGAGGCCGTGGCTTGTCGCAATTGGCTGGCCATCACGGCTGAAGATGCCGCTTTGGCCTTGGTCGTGTGGGCGCTTGGCACTGGGGCGGATCGGCTGCTTTCAAAAAAACCTGGCCTCCAACTGGGCTTGCGACGGTTCGCTCTCGGATTGGCACTCGTCGCCGCAATCTATTCGGTGGCCAATGTCGGTATCTTTCGGGCCCTCAAGCAACCGCTCAACTCCCGGATTTTGGCCATGATCGAGCATGTGGGCGATCTGGGGGCGTCTCTGGCGGAATATTGGAATTGGAAAATCATGTGCGGGATGATTGCGGCACCCGTGTTTCTTTGGGTGGCGAGTCGGTCCCTGCAAAAGGTGACGTCCAAAGGGCGGTTTCAGCGTTGGTTTTTGGGGCTCGCCGGGGCTTGGATGCTGGTGGGCACGTTCTTTCTTTCCCATACGGCGGCAGACTCCTGGCAGCGGCGGGCGGGCAGGAACGCACACCGGGAAATCGTATTTTCGCTCGTTACAGATTTATTCACGAACAAAAGGATTAGCGTTAACGGTGCGTTCCCTCCTGCCTATCTCGCGGATTTCCAGCCGGCCGCGCAGCGCCGCACCGAACCGGTGGCGGAGGCTCCGCGCAATGTGATTCTGTTCGTGCTGGAATCCACGAGCGCGCAATACCTCAGTCTGTATGGGGCCAGCTACGACACGACCCCGAATCTTTGCGCGGAGGCGCGGAACGCCATGGTGTTTGACAGGGCTTATGCGCACGTTGGTTATACGTTTTGTTCGTTTATGACCCTGACGTATTCTGTCTATCCAGGGTTGCCTTGGCAGTATCGCCCCGGTGGCGAGCGCCCACTGCCCAAAGGCTTGGCGGAATTGCTCAAGGCTAAAGGCTATAGAACCGCTTACTTTTCATCCGCAAAACCCACTTGGGGCGGCATGGATACCATGGCCAACGCCGCCGGTATCGATGAGGTGTTCGGTCCCGAAGAGTTGGCGCCCAGCGCGGCCCAGATTTCCTGGGGGTGCGAGGACGGGCCTATGACTGACGGGCTGTTGCGCTGGATCGGCGGGTTGAACGGCAGCCCGTTTTTTGCCCTGGCCTGGACGGATCAGAGTCATCATCCCTATACGGTTTCCCAGGACAGCCCGGCGGTGGAGTTTACCGACGATGGCAAGCCGATCGACCCCGCCAAGGCCCGCTATCTCAATGCCATCCGACAGGCCGATCGGCAGCTCGGGCGCCTCTTCGCTTTTCTCCGGGAACACAGCTTGGACCAGAACACCCTGGTCGTCGTCACCGGTGATCATGGCGAAGCGTTTGGCGATCCGCATCCCATCATGGGTCATGGCAGTGGCCTCTTTGACGAAAATCTCCGGGTGCCCCTTTTGTTCTGGAGTCCGAAGCTGTTTCCTGGCGGGACCCGGGTGGAAAAGCCCGCCGGCCATATAGACATCAATCCGACGCTGGCTAACATGCTGGGGATCCAGCCGCCTGCGGATTGGCAGGGATGCAGCCTGTTGAGCGCGGGGCATCCCGGGCGGGTCTATTTCATGGCGGACCGGGACGGCTACCAGTTTGGAGTGCTGGAAGGGAATCGCAAGGGGCTGTTATATGTCACAGGCGGTTACGATCGTTTGTATGATCTTACGGCTGATCCTCTGGAGCAAAACGATGTCACCAGCGCGTCCACGGAAGTCGCCAGTGCTTTGCAGGCTCGGATTCGCGCCTACATCCACGCCGAGGAAGCTTATCTCAAGGGACAGTAGGCACGGGCTCTGCGCGCAGCACCGATGCTTTAAGACGCGGAAGCTCGGCTTCACGCACCTGGCGCTTTTAACCGCTTCTTGCTCGCGCGCTCCGACGCGCCAGTGCTGGCGTCAGCGAGCATCTCCAGGTCCTTGAGAAATCGCTCCCGGCGCCCGGCCGGCAGCGCCGCCAATAATTGATCCTCCAATCCCTGCGCAACCATCCTGGCCTTCTCAAAAACCCGCTTCCCAGCCGCCAGCAGCCGGACCCGATGAGCGCGCTTGTCCAGCTCGTGGGCATGGCGCGAAATCAAACCCGCGCTCTCCATCCGTGAAAGCGTTGAGGTGATCGTATTCGGATCGCTCGTCATCAAATCCGTCAGCGCGCGTTGCGTGAGCCCCTTCGGATCCCCTTCGCTTAGCCAACGCAGAATGCTGTATTGGTCCGGCGTGATCTCCAGGTGCGCAATCCGCTGCCGGAACCCTTGATTAAGCCCATACCACGCCCGCCTCAGCAGCGGCGGCAACCGCCGGGGAACCTCCTCAGCGGGGAGCGCCGAGGCGGGAGTCGACGAGGATCGGGAACGGGAAAGGGAAGACATGGGCGGGCGCCAATTTAATACGTATAAGTATTGTTTTGACAAGCCTCGCGCTCACGTCGTATCCACCTCCGCACTCCGCCCTGCTCCCCCTATCTCCGGGCCGCCTCCCATTTTCGAAGCGGATCTTTTCTTCAACCTCATAGTTCCATGAAGTTATCGACCTTTCATTCAATCGCTTTCACTTTGCTGCTGGCCGCCGGTCCGCTCTGCGCCGCCAAAAAGAACGCCGCCCCCGAGCCCGGTTCCGAAAAAAATCGAGCCACCCCCGCCGGCGGCGCGGTGCATGGCTGGCTGGATTGGCGGGGGCCGGCGCAAACCGGGGCCTCGCTGGAGAAAGGGTTGCCGGAGAAAGTGGATGTAAAAGACGCGCTCTGGAGCGCGGAATTTCCGGGCCAATCGGCGCCGGTGATCGCCAACGGGAAACTCTACATCATGGGTTTTGAAGGGGAGGGGCCGGAGTTGCAGGAAGGGTTGGCGTGCTTCGACGCAGAGACAGGCAAGTTGCTGTGGAAGCAGCTCTTCAACGATTTCCTGAGCGACGTGGTGTATCTGCGATACGCCAACTCGAGCCCCTGCATCGATGCCGAGACTGGCAACGTTTACATGCAGAACAGCTCGGGGTTGTTCGCCGCATTTACCGCAGACGGCAAGCTCCTGTGGAAACGTTCGATGATGGAAGAGTTCGGGCGGATGACTTTCCCCAACAACCGCACCGCATCGCCCCTGCTGGATCAGGACCTGGTGATCACCCGCGGCATAACGGCGGCCTGGGGCGCTTACGGGCCTCCCGGCGACCGGTTTTACGCTTTCGACAAACGCACCGGCGAACTCGTCTGGTCCAGCGCCCCGGGTGAGCGTCCCCAAGACAATACATTTTCCCATCCCTGGCTGGGATTTCTCAATGGGATGCGGGTCCTGTATTCTGCGGCGGGCGATAGCAGTATCATTTGTCTAAATGTGCGCACCGGCGAGCCGCTGTGGCGCACCCCGGTGGCAAAGGCGGGAGCCAAGGGCGGCATCAACGCCTCGGTCATCGAGCACAAAGGCAATATTATCGTAGTCCACGAGAGTGAAAATATAGATACCAGCGACGTCGGTCGCATGGCTGCATTCAAGATCCCGGCCGAGATCCAACCGCCCACGCCGCAAGCGCCACAGACATTCGAGACCAAAGCCCTCGAACAGTGGCGCAACCCCGTGGGATCGCTTTCCAGTTCGCCGGTCCTCGTCGAGGATCTCATCTATGAAGTCACAGGCACCGGGGACCTCGTCGCTGTCAACGCCAACGATGGCGCGGTCCTCTGGCGTAAAAAACTAGGCATCGAACAGCGCCAGAGTTCGCCTTTCTACGCCGATGGAAAGCTATACCTGGCCATGTATGTCGCCGCCGCCAGCGGCCAGGACTCAGCCAAGGGCGAGATCGTCGGGGACGGCGAATTCCTGGTGCTCAAGCCCGGCGCGAAGGATGCCGAAATCTTAAGCCGCACCGTGTTGTCCGGCAAATGCTACGGCTCGCCCATTGGCTATAACGGCAAAATCTATATACAGACAGAAAAGAAGCTATATTGCTTCGGCAGGAAAGGTCCAGGCAAGGGCCTGGCTCCGGAGCCAGTGCCCGTCAAGTTCCCTGCGCCGGGCGAGAAAAAGAAACTCCAGGTCATTCCGTATGAAGTGCTCTTGGCGCCCGGTGGCGGTCAGCAATTCCGGGTGCGCGCGCTCGACGCCAAAGGGTTCACCGTGGAAGAGAATATAGATCCCAAGTCGATCAAGTGGGAGCCGTTTGTGCCGCCGACAGCACTGGTGAAAGCTGCCGTGAAAGGCGGGTTCAATGCCGACGGCCAATTAGTCGCCGATATAGATAACATCCCGTCTGCCGGCCAGTTCCAGGCTTCGCTCGGCGAGTTGAAGGGATACGTCAAAGCCCGCGTCCTGCCCGGCATCCCGCAGCTTCAGGACTTCGAGAAATACGAACTCACCCAGGACACCTCCAAGCCCCCAGCGCCCGCAGTGCCCAACACCCTGGAAGCGCCGACGCCATTTGCCTATCCGCCATTGCCCTGGAACGCGGCCCGATTCAAATTTGAGGTGCGGGACAAGGACGGCAACAAGGCGTTATGCAAGACCATCGACAACAAGCTCTTGCAACGCGGCATGGTATTTATCAACCGGCCGGGCCTGAGCAATTATACAGTCGAAGCGGACGTGCTCAGTGAAGGCAATAAGCGGAAGATGTCCGAGGTCGGGCTCGTCAATCAGCGCTATCTCATCGTGCTAAAAGGCAATGCGCAGACGCTCGAAGTGAATTCCAACCAGGAGTTACTCAAACAAAGCGTCCCGTTCAAATGGGCCCCGAACGAATGGTATCATTTGAAGTCCCGCGTGGATCTGGCCAAGGACGGCAGTGGCGTGGTGCGCGCCAAGGCTTGGAAAAAAGGCGACCCTGAGCCGGACGCTTGGGCCATTGAGGTGCCGCACAAACGCGCCCATCAAGAAGGCGCGCCTGGATTCTTTGGCTTTAGCCCGCAGGAACAGCGCGCCTGGATCGATAATATATCCGTCACCCCCAATAAATAATGAACTCCGTCTCTCATCTATTCGTTTTGGCAGGCAGCATTGCTGCATTGACGCTGACAGCTTCCGCTGAGGACTGGCCATCGTGGGGCGGCTCCGATCCCGGCCGGAACATGTATTCCACCGCCAAAGGGTTGCCTAAAGAATTTGACCCCGGCAAGTTCAAGTCTAACTCCGAAGAGGTGGATCTTTCGACGACCAAGAATGTGCTCTGGGTCGCTAAACTCGGCTCCCAGACCTATGGCAATCCTGTGGTCGCAAACGGTAAATTATTTGTCGGGACAAATAATGCCACGCCTCGGGATCCGCGGTTCAAAGATGATAAATCCATTCTGCTCAGTCTAAATGCCAATACCGGCGAGTTCCTGTGGCAATTAGTCGTGCCTAAGTTAGCTAGCGGCAAAGTGAATGATTGGGAATATCTGGGCCTGCTCAGTTCCCCACGCGTCGAAGCCGATAAGCTATATCTGGTCACCAGTCGCTGCGAGGTGGTTTGCCTCGATGTTAATGGCCAGTCCAATGGTAATCAGGGTTTCGCCGAGGAAGGCCAGTATATGGTCGGCCCGGGCAAGCCCAAGGTCGAGGTCACTCCCAAGGATGCAGATATCCTCTGGAAATATGACATGATGGATGAGTTGGGCGTCTTCCCTCATAACGCTTCCAATTGTTCGGTGATCACTCTGGGCGACTCACTTTATGCCTGTACGTCCAATGGCCAGGACTGGACTCACGTTAATGTCCCGTCCCCGAATTCGCCTTCCTTTATTGCGCTAAACAAAAACACCGGGGCATTGCTCGGTGAAGACGACGCGAAGATCGGTCCCAACATCAAGCACGGCCAATGGACATCGCCCTCGATCGGGGTGATCCACGGCAAATCCCAAGTCTATTTCGGCGGCGGCGATGGAATTCTATATGCCCTCGATTCCGAGCCGACAAAGGATGGGGATTCTAACTATCTCAAAAAACTGTGGTGGTTCGATTGCGTGCCCGAGGAATATAAATTTGATAAGGCCGGGAAACCCATCAAATACCCGGCCGCCGAGGGCCCCAGCGAAATCAACGCCACCCCGGTTTTCTATAAGAACCGCGTATACGTGGCGATCGGACAGGACCCCGAGCACGGGGAAGGCGTGGGTCGGTTGCTATGTATCGACGCCACGAAGACCGGGGATGTGACGAAGTCGGGGCTTGTCTGGGACTATAAAGGCGCGAATCGCAGTATCTCGACTGTCTCCATCGATCCCGATACGGGCCTGCTTTTTGTCGCGGACTTCAGCGGGTTTGTCCACTGTCTGGATGCCGAGACCGGCAAGCTCTATTGGACGCACGATATGCAGTCGCATGTGTGGGGCTCAACCATGGTGGTCGACGGCAGAGTCTATTGCGGGGATGAAGACGGTGACCTGGTGGCATTGGCGGTCTCCAAGGAGAAGAAGGTGCTCGCAAAGGTGAATATGGGTGCGCCTGTGTATTCGACGCCGGTCGTCGCCAATGGCATCCTGTATATTGCCACTCAGACTCATCTCTATGCCATCGGTGCCGGTAAAGCGCCGGATACAGGCACGCCGACCGCCCCGGTGAAATCTAAATAGGTTATGCAGGCAGCGGGAGTCAGGGGTTACGCATCTAAAATTGGAATTGAAAAGCGCTGTATTCGGCGAGTTCTGCCCTTTCAGGGCGTAGCTGTATGTTTGGGGCGGGTTCCCAGGGCGATGCCACTGGGCTGTAGAGTCGTTGCGCCTTCGGCGCGCAGGAGTTTGGCCAATTTTGAAAAATGGCACACAGGACAGAGCCGTTATCGCAAGCGGCTCCGGCACCGATGGGGAAATGCCCATCCACCAACGACGAACAGGTCCTCCTCGCCCGATTGGGAAATGGGCATCCACCAACAACGAACCACCAACTGCGAACAGGTTCTCCGCCCCCGATCGGGAAATGGCCAAACTCCGACGCGCCAAAGGCGCAACCACTCATCAGCCCGGGGCAGCGCCCCGGGAACCGACCAAACGATTGCGCAGCCCTGAAGGGGCGTAACACAGAACTTTTCCATGTCTGACCCCAATCCTAAGTTTACCCGCACGCAGTGGCTAATCTGTATCATCGCCGCCATAGGTTTCCTCTTCGACACCTATGAACTTCTAATGACCCCGTTGGTGGGCGTACCGGCCATCGCCGAGTTACTGCAAGTCCCACCCAATAGCCCTCTCGTTACCGAGTGGATGGGTAAGATGCTTTGGATGACCGCCCTTTGCGGCGGCACCTTTGGCCTCCTCGGCGGCTGGCTCATCGACAGGTTCGGCCGCAAACGGATCATGGCTGCCAGCATATTTCTCTATGCCTTTTCGCCCTTCGCAGCCGCTTTCAGCACCACTCTGGCCTCGTTCGTCTTCTTCCGGTGCACGACATTTATTGGAGTCTGCGTGGAGTTCGTGGCTGCCATTACCTGGTTGGCGGAAATGTTTCCCGACAAGCGCCGCAAGGAGTTGGTGTTAGGTTCCACCCAGGCTTTCGCTTCGCTCGGCGGTATCCTGGTGACAGCGGTAAGCGCGTGGATCGTGACGAATGCCAGTAGTTTGCCTGCACTTTCATTGCCCGAAATCTTTAATGCGCATGCCACCTGGCGTTACACCCTGATGACAGGTCTGCTTCCGGCGTTGCCGATCGCTTTGCTCCTGCCTTTCGTGCCGGAGTCCCAGATCTGGCGGCAGCGGCGGGACAGCGGCACGCTTAAGCGCCCAAGCTTCGCCGAGCTGTTTTCGCCCGCGCTGCGCCGGGTGACCTTGGTGACAGCGCTCTTGTCCGCCTGCGCGTATGCGGCTGCCTTCGGCGCATTACAACTCACCCCGTTGCGAGTGGCGCCGGGGCTGCCTGAGTTAGCTGAACAACGCGAATTACTTAAGCCGTTGCAGACCGAGGCAAAGCTCCTCAACCAAAATCTTTTGGCGCTCATGCCTGCCTATACTCAAGCCGTGACTGACGTTGTCGGGCTGCGTGATTTGGCCGCGCAGCGAGCCAGGGTGCGCATCGCCATGCGCGAGGCGGCCAAGGCAAAAACCAGTGTACAGCTCGCTACATTAGGCTCTCGTATAGCCGAGCTCGACGCGCAACTCACCGCCCTGACTGTCGCGCAGCCTACTGCCAAAACTGCAGTCATCGAGCGCGAGAAGATCCTAAAGGCGCTCGGCGATAACCGTGAGAAGCAACAGCCGCTTGATAATGTGGTCAAAGCCTGCGGCAACCGCGTCCAGTTTTATCAGGAACTCGGCGGATTGCTGGGCCGGATTCTTCTCGCGATCTTGGTGGTGTTAGCCATCGCCCGGCGCACCCTGCTCCGCATATTTCTCGTGCCCGGTCTGGTGGCGTTCCCGCTCACCTATATGATGCTCTATCAATCCGGCTCGCCTGCGTTCGAATACGGCGTGTTTGTTTGCGGATTACTAGTAGTCGCCCAGTTTAGCTATTTCGGTGAATATCTGCCCAAGGCTTTCCCCCTGCATTTGCGGGGGACAGGTGCCAGTTTCGCCACGAACGTCGGTGGCCGGATGATAGGCACTTCGGCGGCCTTTCTAACCGGCAACGTGCTTGCGCCGATGATGGGCGCGAAATCCACGTTCGATCAAGTGGCGCTCGCCGCCGCGATTGTGGGGACCAGCGTGTTCGCCATCGCGCTGGCGGCCAGCTTCTTATTGCCTGAACCAAAGGCCGACGGCCTTTCCGATGACTAAACTTTTTCCCGGCCAATACTTTTCTATAAAGTGATTGCTGTGACCTAACTGCTATATTTTCACCATGAATATCCTCACGCCGGATCAGGCTCAACTCGACTCCCATCTCCTCGAGATCATTCGCTGGCATTTCTCCCCCGAGACTGGCTCGCCTTTCTGGTTGGATTGGGCCGCTAATAACTTCGATCCCCGCAAGGAAATTCAGGTGTTTGGGGATCTGCTGAAGTTCCCGCATTTCCAGGACGAATGGTTGCGCGACTTGCAGCCCGAGGTCTGGGTGCCGGCTGCATTCAAAGGTCAGCCGTATAATATATTCGAGACCGGCGGTACTACAGGCATGCCTAAGCAGCGGATTGGCTGGAATGACTATAAAGTCGATTACTCCGAGTTTAGCGAAAAAATCAGCGACGCACATTTCCCGCCCGGAGGCGCGTGGCTGATGATGGGGCCGACGGGGCCGCGTCGGTTGCGCCTCGCAATCGAGCATCTGGCGCATGTGCGGGGATCGAGCTGTTATTTCATCGATCTGGATCCGCGCTGGGTGAAGAAACTGATTGCCGCGAAGCACTTCGACCAAGCCCGTGCCTATATGGATCATGTGGTGGATCAGGCCGCCATGATTCTCAAGAATCGCAAGATCAGCGCCCTTTTCACCACGCCTAAACTGCTCGAGGCGCTTGCCGAAAAGGTGGATATTTTTCAGGCCGGCATTCGCGGCGTCTTTTGTGGCGGGACAACGATGTTGCCCCAGTATGTGCGGTTTATCGTCGAGGAAGTCCTGGAACACCGGATCGGTTTCTATCCGACTTATGGCAATACATTGATGGGGTTGGCGGCGAGTTTGCCACTGCGCCCTGAGGATAACTATTCGATCACTTATTATGCCCCGCAGCCGCGTGCGGTCTTGCGCGTGGTCGACCCGGCGCAGCCCGATAACACTGTGCCTTACGATACTTGGGGGCGGGTGGAGCTTACCACGATGACTCAGGAATTCTTCATGCCCCGGTTTCTCGAACGCGATGAAGCGATCCGTCGGCGGCCGCGCGGGCCCTACGGTTGGGATGGTGTCGCGGAAGTGCGTCCGTTCGGTGCGATGGAAAAGAACATCGTCGAAGGCGTTTATTAACGAGGTGCGTCGCCGCCAGAATGATTCAGCAGACAGTTAGATCGGCTTTTATCCAATGATCCTTCCACATCTTCCCGCGCTGCGCCGGGGCCAGCCATACGAGAGCCTCGACAAGATCGAGGTGCGCAATCATCGCACAGGCGAGCCGATTGCCACGATCAGCCAGGTCAACGCCGGGATCCTGCGCAAGGACATCGGCCGCATCGGCGAAGCCCGGGCCGCGTTGAAGAAGTTCACGGTGGCCGAACTGATCGGGATCTCTGCGAAAGCCGGGGAGCTCTTTCTCAATGCCCAGTTGCCATTGGGAGATAGGGATCACCTGCAAAGCGCCCAGGCTTATGTGGCGACGTTGTCGGCCACGAGCGGTTTGCCGGAGATCATGGTGCGGCGCAACATGGCTAAGATCCATTTCGCGCTGACGAATATAGGCATGGTGCTTAATGGCCTCACTCGCGGGTTGCCAATGGACGTCATCGACCGTGGCTATGGAGAACAGTGCGGCGCGCCTGTGAGTTATTATCCCACCACGAATGCGCTGGGCTTGATTATGCCGAGTAACTCGCCGGCGGTAAATTCGCTGTGGCTTCCAGCCATCGCCCTCAAAACGCCGGTCATTATTAAGCCGGGCCGGGAGGAGCCTTGGACGCCGTATCGGCTGATACAGGCTTTTATCGCAGCAGGCGCTCCACCTGAAGCTTTTGGGTTCTATCCCACCGATCACGAGGGCTCGGCTGAAGTCATGCGGCTTTGCGGCCGCGCCTTGATTTTCGGGGATGCCAATACTGTCTCTCAGTATCGCAATCAGCCCAAGTTCTCGGTCCACGGCCCGGGGTTCAGTAAGATTTTGCTGGGTGACGATGCGATCGAGAATTGGCCCGACTATATAGATTTGATAGCGAGTTCGATTGCGGAGAATGGCGGCCGTTCGTGCGTGAATGCGTCCATGGTGATTGTGCCTAAATACGCTGCGGAAATCGCCGACGCGCTCGCTCAAAAGCTGGGCCCTGTGGTGCCGCTGTCGACCACGGATGACAATGCGCGGCTGGCCGGATTCGCCAATGTGAAGATGGCGGAATATATCGATGCTGCTATCGAAGAGGGACTGAAGACACCGGGCGCGAGCGATGTGACGGCGCAGTATCGTGGCGGCCCGCGGAAGGTGGAGTTTGAAGGCGGCACATATTTGCGGCCGACGATTGTGCGCTGCGATACGATGGCGCATCCGTTGGCGAATCGCGAGTATCTCTGTCCATACGCGAGCGTGGTGGAGTTGCCGCAGCGTGAAATGCTGGCGGTGATCGGGCCTTCGCTGGTGGTGACAGCGATTACCAGCGACCCGGCGTTTACGGCTGAGCTCTTGGATTCGCCGCTGATTGAGAGGCTGAATCTTGGGCCGATCTCGACGATGAAAATTTCATGGGACCAACCGCATGAAGGCAACATGTTTGAATTTCTATATCGGCGCCGCTCGATAGATCGGGCGTGAATCCCTGTCGCTAATGCTTGAGTGTGAGTTTGTTGCAATGACCCCGCCCATGGATCCTCCAGGGCTTACGCATCTAAAATGACTATTGGAAAGTGTAGATCCTCCCATAAAGCGCTGCCGGCAAAGCATCTACGCCAAAGGCGTTACGCCCTCCAGCCCAGGGTTGCGAGGAACGAGCTACCCTGGGAACCGTCGAAAAAGAAAATCCAACCCCAACGTGGGTTGCGCCCGGGATCGTCCTTTGGCGGAGCCGCGTTGCGGTTCGATCGGCTCTGGCGCAGTCCCAGGGTAGGCCCACAGCGGGCCAACCCTGGGCTGGAGGGCGTAATCCTTTGGGATATTTCTAATCCCGTTGGAATATATGAGGACCTGCTATTACAGAAAAATTTAGATGCGTAATCCATGATGGACCACCTATCGACAGCTTTGGCAGAGTTCGATTATCAACCTAACACCAGGATTGTCTTCGGGAATAATGCGCTGACCCGACTCGGCGGGTTGGCGAGGGAATTGGGCGCCGCGCATGTATTGTTGGTCACCGATAAGGGCATCGCTGCCGCTGGGCATCCGGCCCGCGCGATTCAATACCTCCAGACCGAGGGGATCCGGGTGACGCTTTTCGATGAAGTGCGCGAAAACCCCACCACCGGCGATGTCAGTCGTTGCGTGGAAGTGGCGCGGGCTGCTGAAATCGACTTCCTCATTGGGCTGGGCGGCGGCAGCAGCATGGATACAGCTAAGGGAGCTAACTTTATCCTAACTAACGGGGGCCGGATCCAGGATTACTGGGGAGTCGGTAGAGCCACGGCGCCGATGTTGCCGCTGATTGCCATTCCGACCACAGCGGGCACGGGGAGCGAGTGCCAGTCGTTTGCGTTGATTTCCGACGAGTTAACGCATCAGAAGATGGCTTGTGGCGACCGCAAGGCGGCCGCGAAAATTGCCTTGTTAGATCCCATGCTAACGCTCTCCCTGCCCAGGCGCGTGACCGCTTGCACGGGCGTGGATGCGCTGGCACATGCCTTGGAAACTGCGGTGACAACCCGACGGACGACTTTGTCTTCGATGCTTTCCCGGGAGGCGTTTCGGCTGTGTCTCGGCGGCATCGCGCGCGTGCTGGCGGATGAACAGGATCTCGAAGCTCGCGGTATGATGCAGTTGGGGGCAGCGTTTGCCGGTTCGGCCATCGAGAATTCCATGCTGGGCGCGGCTCATTCAGCCGCGAATCCTTTGACCGCGCGCTTTGGCATAGCGCATGGGCATGCGGTGGGGTTGATGCTGCCGGCTGTGATCCGGTTTAATGCCGCGGATCCCACGAATCTAAAAATCCGCGATCTATATCTTGAGCACGCGGCGGTCGCCGGCATTTCGTCGATTGAAGAATTGGTTGCCCGGCTCGAATTGCTCCTGGATGCAGCGGACATGCGCACCGGACTCGCTGCCTATCGTCTGGATGCCAGTTTGCGCGCGACCCTGGCGGCCGAGGCGGCCCAGCAGTGGACGGCTGGATTCAATCCGCGTCCGGTCAGCGCCGCAGATTTTGAGCAGCTCTATGCGGAGGTGCTGGCATGAACCTGAAAAGTGCGTGCCTATATTCGTGGCTAAGTTCGTTGCAGCGACGTCCCATCGCTCTCCCCCTCCTCGCCTATATCCTCGCTGCGCTGATCCCCTGCGCGCAGGCCGCCGATTGGCCCATGCATCGCGGCGGCCCGCAATTGCAGGGAGTGGCGCAAATGGCGGCACCGGCAAAGCCAGAGCTGGCCTGGAGCTTCGTCGCGGGAGCGCCCATCAAGGGATCGGCGGCCATTGCGTCCGATCGCGTCTATTTCGGGGACGACGCTGGAGTGTTGCACGCCTTGAGCGCGGAGCGGGGCAAAGAGCTTTGGACATTTAAAGCAGAGTCGAGCATCGAAGCGCCGCCGCTCGTGCTTGCTGGCG
>JAYTYG010000499.1:0-3765 GCA_043742585.1 Spartobacteria bacterium | reverse complement strand
GACCAATGTCCGGCCCTGGCCCTGCACCAGATCGCCCATGTCGGGGTGGCCGATGCCGCGGCGCCCTACGAGATCGTCCGCCTGGATCTGAGTGGCACCTACGTTCTGTTTTGTTCCGCAGGGCAGGGGCGCATCCTGCTGGACGGCCGGTGGCAGGCCTGCAAATCCGGCTGGGCCTGCATCGCCCCGCCGCATGCCCTGCTGGCTTTCCACGCCGAACCCGGGACCCGCTGGGAGTTCACCTGGGTGCGGTATCAGCAGCCCAAGGATCAGAAACCGCTGCTCTCCGCGTCGTCGCCAGCCCTGGCCAAATTTGATCCGCAACCCATCCGCGCCGCAGTCCAGGGGTTATATTACGAAACCCAGAGCCAACTAGCGCCCGCCACCGTCAACCAATGGGTCGACTTGATCCATACCTACGTGCTGCGCTTCGCTAATCCCTGGCATACAGATGAACGCCTCGTCCGCGTCATGGAATACGTCTCCACCCGCCTCAGCGAAGCCTGGAGCCTCGACCGCATGGCTCAACATTGCCACCTCAGCACCGAGCATCTTCGCCGCCTCTCCCGTCGCGAACTCGGCCGCAGCCCCATGCACCACATCATCTTCCTCCGGATGCAGTCCGCCGCCAAGCTCCTCACCACCACCAACGACAAAGTCGAGACCATCGCCAGCGCCGTCGGCTACGAAAATGCCTTTGTCTTCTCCACCACTTTCAAAAAGTGGGTCGGCTGGCGGCCCAGCGATTACAGGACGAAGAACCGGCCCCCCAGCCCCCCCATCGCCCCTAAAAGCGGCTACGAATCCGGATTTCAGCCGCCGATTGACGCCGCTTTGTCGTGAGTCACTCCTCCCAAAAACCCCTGCTCGCCATCCTCACTGGCGAACGCGGTTGGCGCGAAATCGTCCGCCCACTCCAGGCCATCGGCCACCCCATCGAAGTCCTCGACTGGGATGCCCTCAGAAAATCCGCGCGCTACCCGCATCTGAGCTTTCTCATCGAGCTCTGGACCCGACTTCACCGCTGCGACTTCACGCATATCTTTACCGACATGAGCTCGGTCTTCCTCGCCGCCATCCTCCTTCTCGGTAAATGGCGCGGCGCCACAGTCCTCATGCGCCTCCGGGGCGATCTCTTTGCCGAGTCGCGCGACCAAATCCGCTTTCACTTCGCCCAGCGCCAACCCCTGGCGCTGGCCCGGAGCCTCATCAGCTACGGGCTGGATCAACTCTGCTTCCCGTGGATCGACCGTTACGTGCCGGTCTCGGACTGGATTGTACGTCGATTAAATATACGACATAAAAGCGTCATCGTCCGTATCCCATGTAATCCCGCCGATTTCCCCATCCGCACACACACCGATACTCCGATCCGCGTCCTCGCGGTCACCAACTTCAATTACCCGCAAAAAGTCTCCGCGATGGGGCAGTTTTTCGACACCTCCTGCGCCTCCCTGCACGCCCACGGCATCACCTTCTCAGTCGCCGGCGCCGGCATCGCCCTAGACGGCTTCCAGGCGCGCTATGGCAGCCAGGTGGAATTTTTCGGGCGCGTCGACGGGATCGAATCGCTCTACGCCCAATACGATATCTTCATCCATTTTTCAGGCCTGGATGCCTTCCCTTACGTGGTCCTGGAAGCGCAAGCGGCCGGCCTCCCTGTGATGGTCAACAACGACTGCGGGATGCTCGAGCAAGTCGAAAACGGCCGCACCGGATTTATCGTCAATCTCGACCAACCCGGCGAAGTCGAGCGCTGCCTGCTGAGCCTCCGCGACTCCCCTGAACTGCGCCGGGAAACCGGTCGCCGCGCCCGGGAAATGGTCAGCCAGACCTACAGCATGAGCACCATCGGAGCGGACCTGCGCCGAGCCTTAGCCCCAGAGGCGCAGCCCACTTTCGGGACGCGCTAGCGGGTGGCGTGAAATGCAGGGATTGGTTCAGGCTGCGACTCCTGTCACCGGCGGCCAGAGGGACCGGGCAGCGGTGTCAACGGACAGAGGGACACGGACAAAGGGACACGGACAAAGGGACAGACACATCCTCCGCAGAAAAGACGGGACAGGCACTTTGTCTTCACCTTTTGCAGTTGCTCCGCGCCACTGGGGTTCTGCGTTAATTCTACTCATTGTGGCGTTTGTAAATATTCGGTGATCGCATCTCAATTCTGGAGGATTTAACGCAGAGATTCAGAAGGGCCGGATAGTGCGCGGGCCGGTCGAAGGGGACGTTATGAAGTATGAATGATGAGAATTCGCAGGCTCACCCTGTCACTTCGTCTTCCTGTTACCCCACTTAACAAAGTGGAATTAAAAAAGCGGGACGGCGACAGAGGGACAGGCACATCCTCCGCAGGCACATCCTCCGGACACGGCCGGCCGGGATTTGAAATTGATTGCGCGGCGTTGGGGCATCGCCATTATCCCCGGCCATGAGCCTCACCTTGAAGGACGTTCAAGCTGCGGCGGAGCGTTTACACGGCAATATCCTGCTGACCCCCTGCACTTATTCGCGGACACTGTCGAAGATCACGGGCGCCGAGGTGTTCCTCAAATTCGAGAACCTGCAATTTACGGCGGCCTTCAAGGAGCGCGGGGCGTTGAATAAACTGGTTTCGCTGACGGCTGAGGAAAGGAAGCGCGGGGTCATCGCGATGTCGGCCGGCAATCACGCCCAGGGCGTGGCGTATCACGCGAAACGGTTGCAGATTCCAGCGGTGATCGTGATGCCCCGGCATACTCCCAACGTGAAGGTGGAACACACCCGGGCGCACGGAGCGGAGGTGATCCTGCACGGCGACACGTTTGAGGATTCGCGGACGTTCACCATCGAGCGCGCCGCAGCGCTCAACCTCGCACTGGTGCATCCCTACGACGATCATCTCGTCATGGCCGGCCAGGGCACCATCGCCCTCGAAATGCTGGCCCAACAGCCCGACATCGAAACCCTGATCGTCCCCATCGGCGGCGGCGGCCTCATCTCAGGCATGGCGGTCGCGGCCCGCGGCATTAAGCCCGCCATCGAGCTGATCGGCGTGCAGTCGGAGCGGTTTCCGGCGATGTCGCAGTTGATCCGGGGCGAGCCCGTGGACTGCGGTCGCTACACGGTGGCCGAGGGCATCGCGGTGAAAAACCCCGGCCAACTCACACTCGAAATCATCAAAAAGCTGGTGAGCGACATCCTGCTTGTCGGCGAAGGCGAGCTTGAGGCGGCCCTGCTGCTTTTGTTGCAGGTGGAAAAAACCATGGTCGAAGGCGCGGGCGCGGCGGGCCTGGCGGCATTATTGAAGCACAAAAAGCGGTTCCGAAAAAAGAAGGTCGGGCTCGTGCTTTGCGGCGGGAACATTGATTTGATGATCCTTTCCTCGATCATCCAGCGGGGCCTTGCGCGCAACGGCCAACTGGTGCGACTGCGGGTGGAAACGCGCGATGTGCCCGGCGAACTGGCGCGTGTCACGGAGATCATCGGCGCCAACGCGGGCAACATCGTCGAGGTCCATCACCAGCGCGCGTTCAGCACGCGTCCGCTGCAAACTGCGATGGTGGATTTCATCCTGCAAACGCGCGGCCTGGATCATTTGGGGGAGATCGTCTCGGCGCTGCGCGGAGGCGGCTACCACACCACGCTGCCGGACCGCGAGATCTCGAGCAAAGAGTAGCGCGGCAGTGACTCGGCGCCTCCCCCCGGATATGGCCATGGATAACGAGTCGACCCGTAGGGGGGCGCAGCGCCGGTGGCATTGAGGGAACCCCCAGAACCCCCAGC
>JAYTYG010000498.1:0-5227 GCA_043742585.1 Spartobacteria bacterium | reverse complement strand
CGCTGGCGTCCCGGGTTGCCGAGTAGGGCGGGACATCGGTTTTCGTTCCGGCGAAAATGTGTTCCCCGTTGTATGAAGAATTGGCCACCTTGAGCGTTTCTTCGAGGACTTGATTGGTCTCTGTGCCGTAGGCGCTGGCTGCCTGTGGGCCGGAGACGCCGCTGCCCAGGATCGCCAGTTCGCCGGCCCGGTCGGAAAGCTTTTTGAGTTGCGAAACGGCCGAGAAGCTCGTTTGCGTGAGCGCCAGGGCGCGGTCGGTGTTTTTGCCGAACTGCTGGATCTGCTGTTTTTCGGATTGCAGATCGAGCACTCGTCCCATCGCTGCGGGATCGTCGCTGGCGTTAGTGATACGCTGGCCTGTAGCGGCTTGGCTTTGGAGGCGCGACTGCTGGGAGGTAAGAGTCTGTAGCTGCGATACCAGAGTTTGAGAGATGCTGTTATTGGGTATGCGCATAAGAAGGGGGATTCGGGGCTGCGACTGATTAACGTATCAGGCCATTGACTACGGTGTCAAGTAGGGAGTCCATAACGCTAATGACCTTTGCGGAGGCTTGATAAGCGCGCTGAAACTTAATGAGGTCGGTCATTTCTTCATCAAGAGATACGCTGCTAATAGCGTCCCGTTGAGTGGTGCTCATCTTTTTGATGATGGTTTGGTCTTCTAGCTTGGCGCTTACGCCGTAGAGCGATTGACCTAGGCTGGTTACTACTTTGTTATAGTAGCTGCCAATGCTCCCGTCGATCGCGTCGCCGCTGGCTGTCGAGAATTGTTGCTGGGCGACCCCGGCTACGGCCTGCGCGATGTCGTTGGCTCCGGCGTCGGTGGTGGCGGTGGTTTTGAGGGTGCTCAGCGTGATCGCGGGATCCACGGCGATCAGGCCCGCAGCCGGTGGGACTTGGAAGAAGGAGCCGGCGTAGGCGGTGTTGACGCCGGCGGCGAGCTGAGTTGCGAGGCTTTTGAGATTATCGCGCAGGGTTTGCACGTTGCCGTCGCGCATCCCGAGATCGCCGGTGAGGGAGCCGCTGACGAGGCCCAGGGCGACCGCAGGGGCGCCGCCGTCGAAGCCTGTGCCGTTGAAGCTGATGCCGCCTTTGACCTGGGTGCGATCGAGGAGAAGGACATCGGCGCCGGAGGTGTCTTTGACGATGATTTGAATCTGGCCGTTGCCGTTGGGAATGGAAGGGGCGGTGAAGTTGAGGTAGGTGGAAAGTTCTTCGAGTTTGGCCTGGCGTTGATCGCGCAGGGTGACGGCGACGCCGGCGACGCCGAGTTCCTGGGCGGCGATGCTGCCGTTGAGATTGCCGATTTCCTGGAGGAGTGAATTGACGTTGGCGACGCCGTTATTGAGGTTGGTGGTGAGATCGGTTTGGAGGGTGGTGAGGCGGGTGTCCGTGACGTTGATTTTGTCGGTGAGCAGGGTGGCCTGCTGCAGGAGCACTTGTTTCGCGCCGGAGTCGCTGGGGCTGGCGGCGAGGCTGGTGAAGTCGTTGAAAAAGCCGTTGAGCGCGGAGCCGATGCCATTGGTGCTCTGGCTGGCCGAACCGGCAAAGGCGGAGTCAGCGGAGCGGTCGACTTGTTCGCCGAGGGCGGACTGGGCGCGGCCGAGGGCGGTTTGCTGGGAATCGAGGAGGGAGGAGGCGGACTGCTCGCGCACCACGATGGCGTCCAGGAATTGGTCGCGAATCTGTTGGACGCTCAGGGCCTCAACGCCTGTGCTTACGGGGCCGATGGGGGAGTCGACGACTGCCTTGTCGCCGAGGATCACGCGTTGCCGGGCGTAATTGGCGTTGTTGACGTTGGCCAGATTTTGGCCGGCGATCTGAAGGCCTTGCTGCTGGGCGCTGAGCGCTTTGGAGGCGTTGAGAAGATTTCCGATGAGCCCACCCATGATTAGCTCCGATCCAGTAATCGGCCGGTGCCGGCCGCGGGTTTGATTTTAACTTTCCCGTATGCCGAGTAAGTGCGGGTGACACCGGACGGGTTGAGCCGTTCGATGAGTTCCTGCGACACTTCAATATTGCGTGCGAGCAGCGTGCGGTTTTGTTGCGCGCGACGGCGGGCCCGGGAAACGAGTTGATTGACCTCGGTGGCGAGCGCTTGCACCAGCGGGCGCATGGGTTCGCGGAAGAGGGGCAGCAGTTCGACCAAGGTCGTGCCTACCGGTGGTTGGGCGCTGGCGGCCATGAGGGCGGCCAGCGAATCGCGCTCTTTGCGGTGAGCGCGAATGATGGGGAGTTGGATCTCGATGCGCTCGTCGATGGCGAGCACGGCATCGGGATCGCGATTGACGATGGCTGTTTGCTGTTCGTTAAAAAGCTGGAGCAGCTCGCCGTATTCCTGCAGTTCGCCACGCAGCGAATCAATAAACTGTTCCTGTGGGCCGGAGCCGAAGGGAGAGGAATCGAGTGGAACGATCATTTTTTATGGCCCCCGAGTTGAGCTTGGAGCACTGAGGAAAGGCCCATGCCGCCGCCTTCACTGAGGCTGTTGGCGAGGGAGTCGGTGAGCATATATCCGTAGACCTGCCCGGCCTCGCCGCCGCTGAGAAGTGACTTCATGGATTCGCTGAGGAATTGCCGCAGGAGAATGCTTTCAAATTGTTGAGAGGCCTTGGTCAAATCTGCGTCCTTGCTGTGCTGGGCCGCGTCCGGAGCTGCGGGAGCGCTTTGTGGGGAGGGACTCAGAGGTGGGATTTGCATAATCAGTTAAGGATGAGGTCCGCCTGGAGGGCGCCTGCTCTTTTCATGCTCTGGAAGATGGCCATAATTTCTCTGGTGGAGAGACCTAGCGCGTTTAATGCCGAAGCCACCTGCTGAATTGTGGGAAATTCTTCCACGACCTTAAAACCGCCTTTTTGTTCGGTGACTTTGGTGTCGACGCCCTGGGTGACCACGGTCTCGGCTTTTTGACTGAAAGCGTTTGGCTGACTGACGCCGAGGCTCGAGGTAATGCTGATGGTTAACGAACCGTGACTGACCGCTACAGTGGAGATCCGGACGTTGGCGGTGGCGATAATAATGCCGGTGCGTTCGTTAATCACCACGCGCGCCACGTTGTCCGGGGTGAATTCGATAGCGCCAAGGGAGGCAATAAAGTTCACCTCGTAGCCGCGGTAAACTTCCGGCACGCAGATGTTCACCGCCGTCGAATCCTTCGCCAGCGTGGTGCCGGGGAAAACGTTGTTGATCGCCTCCGCCATCCGCGCCGCTGAGCCGTAGTCGGGGTTGAGCAGCAGGAGTTCCACGCTGTGATTGTGGACGATCTGGGTCGGGATCTCCCGCTCCACGATCGCTCCGCCGCTGATCACTCCCACCGTGGGATGATTCTTCTGGATCGTCGCTCCGCCGGGGCCGCCTTCCCCGCCGATAAAGCCGCCGACGGCGATGGGGCCTTGCGCGACGGCGTAGACGATTTCATCGGCTCCGAGGAGCGGGGTTTGCAGCAGTATCCCGCCCTGGATGGTTTTGGCGTCGCCAATGGAGGAGACTGTGACGTCGATGCGGCCGCCGGGTTTGGCGAAGGCGGCGATGTCGGCGGTGATCATCACGGCGGCGACGTTGTCGGATTTGACGGTGGCGGCTGGGACATCGACGCCGAAGCGTTTCAAAGCGTTCGCGACGCTTTGAACGGTGTATGAAAGTTTACTGTCGCCTTTGCCCGCCAGGCCCACGATGAGCCCGTAGCCGACCAATTGGTTATCCCGACCGCCTTCGACGACGGTCAGGTCTTTGATCCGCGAGGCTTGGACGCCTGCACTGCAGAGCCAAGCGGCGAGCAGGCCTGCGCAGAATTTGCCGAGAATGGAAGGGCGAAAGGTCTTGGCCATGATCAGAAGGGGCTGATTTTGTCGTTGAGGCGCAGGAGCCAGCCTTTGCGCTGGGTTTCGGTGAGTGTGCCTTCGGAGACGATGTCGATGCGGGCATCGGCAATGTTGCTGGAGAGAACGGTGTTGTCGGCGAGGATGTCGTAGGCGCGGACGATGCCGCGCAGGGAGGCGAACTGGCGTTCTTTGGAGAAGGAGATCTGGCGGACGCCTTCGACGATGAGGTTGCCGTTGGGCAGGGTGTCGATGATCTGCACCGCGCAGCGGGTGGCGATGGTCTGGCTGTTTTTGATTTCGCCGCCGCCGGTGTAATCGTTGGTGCCGGTGGTGGTCAGGGTGGGGACCACGGGGAGAACGGTGTTTTTGGTGGGGAGGACGCCGTTGAGCTGTTTGCCGATGCCGGTGGTTTTGTTGGCCAGTTCGGTGGAAAGATTGCCGAGGAATTGGTTGACCAGATTGGTCGCGATGCCGGAGTCGTTGGTGGAGGCTTTGTCGGTTTTGGTCCGGACCGAGTTGCTGAGGGAAGCGGTTTCCTGGACGACGACGGTGAGGATGTCGCCGACGCGTTTGGCGCGTTTGTCGGAAAACATACCGCGCTCGTCGGTGACACCTTCGCGCCAGAGTGAGCCGGCTTGGGAACCGTTGCTGAGTGTCAGCAGGACGAGCCCGGCAGCGATCTTAGAAATGAACTTGGACTTTGGTTTCATTGATGACTTGGGCGTTAAAATCTTTGCGGTTGTCCAAATTGCGCAGTCGGATGAGGTCTCCGCTGGCTCCGTTTTCCAGGGCAATGGCTTTCATGGAAACTGTCAGTGCGCCTTGCTGTGCCACGACTTCGACGACCTGGCCTTTCCTCACCACGGGGCGGCTCACAGCTTCGCGCTTGGTCAGAGGGCGGCCGGCGTTCAGGTTCATTGTCAGCTCCAGCGTGGCGGGGTCGACGTCGGTGGAAATCATCTGCTGGCGCTCGTGGAGGACGTCGACTTTTTGCGCCGCGAGCACTGATCGGTCTAGGGCTTGGCCGCGATCCAGCCGGTTGGCCGCCATCCAAACTTCCTGCCAAAGCTGGGCGCGCACGGCGATTTGAAAGGGCCCGAAGGAGGCGGCGCCGGAAACGATTTTTGCACGGACGAAAAATGTGCTGCCGATGCCGCCGATGGGCATCTCGGTGAGCTGGATGGCGAAATCTGGCGTGGGTAGTTTGATGGGCTGCCAGGCGTTGGTGACTTCGATGCGGAGTTCGCCGTTGAGGGAAAGCCGGGCCTGGAGTTCCTTCTCGAGTTCGGCCCGGAGCATTTCGGCGTTGAGGACATCGGGCGCGCCGGGGAGCGTGGGGGGCTTTGCGCCGGCGGCCGAGGGGAGTGACGCGGGGTTGACCGGAGCCAGGAGGCTGTCGAGCTGGG
>JAYTYG010000497.1:0-6456 GCA_043742585.1 Spartobacteria bacterium | reverse complement strand
CGCCCGCTGCTGCAGTATTCCCTGAGCATCGTGGGAGAAATCGAACGTGCCAGGGACGTCGTGCAGGAGACTTTCATGCGTATGCACAAGCAGGAGCAGGAAAGCATCGAGGGCCATCTTTCCCAGTGGCTTTTCACCGTTTGCCGCAATTGCTCGCTGAAGTCCCTTAAAAAAGAGGATCGCTACATTTACGTGGAAGCGCAGGAGTTTGAGCAAAAACGCTGCGAGGGTTTAACGCCCTTGATGGAGCTCGAACGCAAGGAGCGCGTGCAGCGCTTGACCGAGGTGGTCAAAGAACTCCCAAAAAATCAACAGGAAGTCGTACGGCTCCGCTTCCATCATCATCATTCTTATCAGGAGATCAGCGACATCACTGGGCTGAGCGTGGGCAACGTCGGCTTTCTGCTCAATGCCGCCATGCGCAATCTGCGGAGCAAGATGGAGCGCGACGAGAAAGACGAGAAAATCATCTACATGAAAAAGGGAGTTGCATGACATGAGAGGGACAATCAGCGATCAAGATTTAACTGACTACGCACTCAACGAATTGCCGCCCGAGGAGCGGCTCTACCTCGAGTCCATGCTCGCTGTTTCCGTGGAGTGCAGGAACGATGTCTACGAAAACATCGAGCTGGCTCAGATGCTCGAAGAAGCTTTTGACGACGAGGATCAGGCCGCGTCCGCGTGTGCGTTGAGCGATTCGCAGCGGGATCGACTCGTCCAGTTTCGTGCGCCTGCGCCGATCTGGGAATGTGCCGCAGCGGTGCTTGGTCTGGCCGCTGCCACGGCGTTTTTGCTCACGAATCCCGCGTTCTGGCAAATGGATGACGCGGCGGGGAAAGTCGCGCAGGTCTCAATCCAAATGTCTAAAATCGTAGCAGGCGCATTGGCACCCGAGAAAATCAACTTCGCCGCGCCTCTGGCCAATCTTGCAGCTTTTACCGAGGACTCAGCGGGTTGGGGGCCTGCGTCGTCGGAGTTGTTCGATCCCGTGGTCTGCACCCCGCCTTCTGGTAGTGAATATCGGTTTGCGAGTGTGCCGAGTGAAAGTGCTCGATAGAAGTGGATCTAGTGGCCGTGGGCGCCAGTGGCTTTAAGGCATTCCGCCGATAACGCCTTTAGCGGGCTTGTTCAATAGTCAGTTTCATATCGGTCTCAGCCGAAACGAACCTTCAGGGTTAGGCGCTTGCGGTCATTGCGAATTGGCAAGCCGATCATAAGTCGAATGATGCCCAATCCAGAACCACTGGAAACTGGTTTGGGCGCTCTCGGGCGAGTGCCCGGTAGTGGAACCCGATACGCACTGAGTAGAGAACTCCAACCTTTTTGAATCGAATGGACGGGTGTCGCGGATCTTCTTTGAGGAGTGCAAAGCTCTTGTCGGCGAGTAATCGGGTGTCGCCTGGAAGCTGGCGATAGTGGAACAAGAAGGCCGGGTCGGCAAAGTGGTTCAACGCGGCGTGCAGCGGCCTGCCGCGTAGTGGTCATCGGCGCGTTTGATTGCGGCGCCGAGGCGGCCTGCGAGCATATCCTGCTCGATTTGGCGGGTCCACTGGTCGGCCATAGACTCCGCGAACCACTCGGAAAACCGAGTCAGTTCGGCAGAAGGAAGGCCGGAAACAACGGATTCAAGTTCCTCGATGCTCCTGGCGACAGGACACCCTCGGAGCTGCCTCCAGAAAAGAAAAGACTTAGGGCATTGCGCTCAGCGTGGGCTGAGCTTCGGGCCGTCCTTGGAGTCTTTAACAATCCAGCCGAGTGCAGCGATCTGATCGCGAAGCTGGTCGCTGAGCGCCCAGTTCTTGGCTTCGCGCGCCTGCTGGCGCTGCTCCAGCAACGCAGTGACCGCAGCCGGGATCGCGGCGGCTTCGCGCTCCAGGGCCAGCACTGCGTTGATTCTTGCCCACGCTCCCAATAATGACGCCGCCTGACCCGCTGTGAGCTCGGCGCCGTCGAGTGCCTTATTGCTCTCATGGATCAAGTCAAAGAGCTGGCCCATCGCGCCGGAGATATTGAGATCGTCATCGAGCGCTTCAAAGAATTTCTCCACCAGCCCTTCCATGGCGGTCGGCTCTGGCTTCGCTTGCGCCCCATGCTCGGTCAAGCGCTGCAACCAGGCGTCCACACGTCCCAGCGCCGCGCGCGCTCCGTCCATGCCCGAGAGCGTGAAGTTGCACGGGAGCCGATAGTTGACTCGCAGCAAGGCGAACCGCACCTCGCGCCCGCTGAACCCTTTTTCGAGTAAGTCCCGGAGCGTATAGAAGTTGCCTGCGGATTTAGACATCTTCTGGCCTTCCACCATGAGATGGGCGCAGTGCAGCCAGTAGCGCACAAATTTCTGTCCCGTGCAGCATTCTGACTGCGCGATCTCGGCTTCGTGATGCGGGAATATATTGTCGACGCCGCCACAATGAATATCGAGTTGCGGGCCCAGGATCTCGGTGGCCATGGCGCTGCATTCGATGTGCCAGCCCGGCCGGCCAGGCCCCCAGGGCGATGGCCAGGAGACGTCTCCATCGTTTTCATCCCAAGCTTTCCAGAGCGCAAAATCACCCACGCTCTCCTTCTCATACTCGTCGCTGCTGACACGGCCACTGGGTCGAAGTTCATCCAGATTGAGATGCGCCAGCTTGCCGTAGTTGGGAAACTTCGAGAGCCGAAAATATACCGAGTGATCCTCGGCCTGATACGCTATCCCCAGCTCCTGGAGTTGGGTGATCATTGCGATCATCCGCGCGATGAAACGATCTTCGGTCGCGGCCGGGAAATGGTCCGCAGGCTTGATCCGCAGGGTTTCGATGTCCCGGAAAAAAGCGTCTTTATAGATTTGGGTAAAGTCCGCGAGACGACGGCCGGCCTTGCGCGAGTCGCGGATGGTCTTGTCGTCGACGTCGGTAAGATTCATGACGCGCTCGACCCGGAAGCCGCGCGCTTCAAGATGGCGCTGGAGGAGATCCTCAAATATATACGCCCGGAAATTTCCGATGTGCGCGTAGTTATAGACGGTCGGCCCGCACGTGTACATTTTCACGGTCCGGCCAATGGCGTCCAGCGGCGCAAAAGGTTCGAGCGCGCGGGAATAAGTATTGAAGAACTCGATGGGCATCGCGGCTAGATCAGTTCGGGCTGTTCCACGCTCGCTACAGCCATGGCTGACATTCCTTCCTGGCGCCCCAGAAATCCCATGCGCTCATTGGTGGTCGCTTTGACGCCGACTCGCGCCACCGGGATTTGCAAGGCTTCGGCGAGGTTGGCCCGCATCTCGGCCACATAGGGACCGATCCGGGGTTCCTCGGCGATGAGCGTGGCGTCGATGTTGATCACGCGCGCGCCGCGTTGCGTGATCAGCGAGGCGATCTTTCGCAAAATCTCCAAGCTGCTGATGCCGCGAATGGATTCGTCGGTATTCGGGAAGTGATGGCCTATATCCCGTTCGCCAATCGCTCCGAGCACAGCGTCAGCGATCGCGTGTACCAACACATCCGCGTCCGAATGGCCCTCGAGTCCATGGGTGTGCGGGATTTCCACGCCGCCCAGGATGAGGGGGCGCTCCTCGACCAAGCGGTGTACGTCATATCCGATGCCTACAAGATTCATAACCCTTATACTTCCAGATCAATGCGGCCGTTGGAAGCTTGCACGGAAATTTTACCTGGATGCTCCGCTCTCGGCGCACTTTCGAATTTGCCGCCTGCGGTTTCCACCAGAAGTTGGCCGGCCGCGATGTCCCAAATGCTGACTGACTGCTCGATATAGGCATCGAGTCGGCCGCAAGCCACGTAAGCCAGATCCAACGCGGCGCTGCCCATGAGTCGGCATTTGCGGGCGCGCTGGACATATTTTTCCAAGAGGGGCATGCCGGCGGAGATGGTGGTTTTGGTTTTTGAAAAGCCGACCGACATGACGGCGTCACAAAGTCGGGTGCGTTGGCTGACTGCGATCTCTTTGCCATTGAGCCTCGGCGCCTGGCCCGTGGCCGCTTCCCACATTTCATCGCGCATCGGATCGTAGATGACGCCGACTACGATGTCATCGCGATGGCGCAGCGCGATGGAGATGCAGAAATGCGGGATGCTATAGAAATAGTTCACCGTGCCGTCGATGGGATCCACGATCCAATGCCAGTCGCTGGCTTGGTTTCCCGCGAGGCCTTCTTCGCCGAGGATGGCGTGCTCGGGAAAGCTGGCGAGGAGCATTTTGGTGATGAGTTCCTGGGACTCCACATCGAGGGCGAGCTTGATGTCGTGAGATTCAAAGGCATTGACGTCGAGCGGGGTGCCGAAGTTACTGCGCAGCAATTCGCCAGCGGCGCGGGCGGCGCTAACGGCGACGTTAAGGTATGTATTCATAGAGATAAAAACGGGAAAGGATCAGGGGCTATGCAGTGATCCAATTCATAGAACGCCCCCGGGAAAAGAAATGGGAGGAGAAACGAATTTCTCCTCCCATTTTAAACTTAGTATTGGCTGGTAACTACTACTTCTTAGACTTCGCTGCCGGCTTCTTTGCTGCGGCAGGCTTGGCTGCCACTTTGGCTGCGGGCTTTGTGGCCGCAGCTTTCTTTGCAGGAACAGCCTTCTTTGCAGGAACAGCTTTCTTTGCTGCTGCTTTTGCAGGAACCGCTTTCTTAGTAGCGGCTGTCTTCGCTACTGCTTTGGTGGGAGCTGCTTTTTTAGCTGCCACTTTCTTTACTACTGCCTTTGCAGGAGCTGCCTTCTTAGCTGCTGCTTTTGCCGGAGCTGCTTTCTTCACTACTGCTTTGGCAGGAGCGGCTTTTTTTGCAACAGGAGCTGGTTTCTTTGTAGGTAATTTCTTAATCGCCATAGATAAATCCCCCCTTTCAAACCGCAGTCGCGGTTCACTGAAATTGTCGGTGATTGGTGTCAATCCCGCTTCAATGGAAGTTGGTTAATGCTATATGTGATTGGCGTCAATATATTTCTGTCTAATGGCGCAAGGAGTTAGCGTTTCCTATTACGCGCAATCTCTGGTGCCTCGCGTTTCCTGCTCCCGATAAATAGGAGTCTAAAATTCATGTAGCGCTGTAAACCTTGCTGCCATCAACGTTTGCGGCGATGCACTCAATCGCGCGGACGTGGAAGCGGGGATTTATTTCGCGGCTCATTTCACAGCTATTTATTGTTGAAAAAGGTTCGTCCCGGTGACGGCTTTGTTAGCGGCGTTGGCTGAGTTCGCCATCGTGCGTTCCGCTCCGGTTAGTCTCGGAAACCTTTATTTCATAGGGTGTTTAAGCGGATTCGGTCAATCGCTCGCGTCCTGATTTAAGCCGCTGAACTTAGTGGTCATCCTTTGGCTGAGGCCGCTCGTGGCGCGCGCGGACTGCGCTCTGGATGACTCGCGAACAAGCTTCGCGGCCCCGCAGGCATTACTTTCCAGCGATGATTTCCGCAGCGCGCTCGACGATCTCGTCGACATTCCACAGTCGGCCAATGCCCTCGTATCCGCAGGCGAGCAGGCCTTCTTCCGGGCCGATGAATTCCACGCCGCGCGAGAGCAGGAGCGTCACGTTGTGTTGAGTCGCGGCGTGTTGCCACATCTTGCCGTTCATCGCCGGAGCTATGAGCAGCGGGGCGAGCGTGGCGAGTGCGATTTCGGTGAGCGGATGATTGGCCAGACCGTGGGCCAGCTCTGCGAGGATGTTGGCTGTGGCGGGCGCGATGAGGAGCAGCGCCGCGCGGTCCGCCAGCGCGATGTGGCCGGGTTTCCAGCCCTGTGCGCCATCAAAGACGCAGCTCAATACTGGATTTCGTGAGAGCGTCTGAAAGGTGAGCGCGCTCACAAATTGTTGCGCCCCATTTGTCATCGCCACGTGGACTTCGTAGTCGCGCTTAACCAGCTTGCTGACAATGTCCGCCGCCTTGTATGCAGCGATCGAGCCGGTGACGCCTACTATGATGACCGGTCGCTCGCTCATTTTTCCAATGTTAGGCGCCGACTTAGATACCGCTCGGCGCGCATGATCGCGCGGAACTTCAGCAGGTCCTCTTCAATGGAGCCCGTGATGATCGTATATTTATAGTCATGCCAGGCTTCCATTTCCGTGGCCGCGTTGGAGAGTCGAATCTCGATCTGTACGGCGGACTCAGTGCCGCGCTTGACCAGGCGCCGGCGCAATTCGGCGAGGCTTGTGGGCATGATGAATATATCGGCCAGCGCGCTGCGGATCTTTTTCCCATCGGCACGGATGCGGCGGGCGCCCTGCACATCTATATCGATGAGCACGTCGACGCCGGCGTCCAGGCTGTGGAATATAGATTCCCGCAAAGTGCCGTAGTAGTTGCCATGGACCTGTGCGAATTCAATGAAGTCGTTGGCCTCGATCCGTTCCTGGAACTCCTTGGCGCTCAGGAAGATGTAATCTTCGCCATGCACCTCGCCCGGCCGCGGCGCGCGGGTGGTGCAGGATACTGAGTAGACGAAATCCGGGGTCTGTCG
>JAYTYG010000496.1:0-2920 GCA_043742585.1 Spartobacteria bacterium | reverse complement strand
AAACACGTTTTTACTCAGGCGAGTAACGCCTGCAAAGTCCGCCCGAACGGCAAAGGACGCTTAAGTTGACGCGTATGCCGCTGCGGGCCTACCCTGGGGCTGAGCCAGAGCCGATCGAACCGCAACGCGGTTCCGCCAATGGCCGATCCCGGGCGCAACCCACGTTGGGGTTGGACTCTCTCCATCGACTGTTCCCAGGGTAGCTCGTTCCTCGCAACCCTGGGCTGGAGGGCGTAACGCCTTTGGCGTAAATGCCTTGTAGCCAGCGCTTTATAGAGGAACCAGCACTTCCTAATGATAAAGTCACATCCGTATTCCCTATCACTTAGACAACCGCATCCCACGGCTTGGGCCACCCTCAATCTTTTATAAATCTGCGTTAATCTGCGGATAAATTCCTATGTTCCACCAAGTCCTCGTCGAAGAATGGCAGCGGGCGCTCAGCATGCTAAGTCTGACGCTCTTCTTATTAGTATTTATTCTCAACTCCATCCGAGTACACCGGATGTCCCGCGACAGCGTAGCGCACCTGGAAAGCCTCCCGCTCGCACCCGACTCGGACGAAAGCCAGCACTCCCCGGCTCGGAATTCCACCGCACCGCAAAGGCCCCAGCCCGCACAACCATAGGCCGACCATGTCTGATCCCAACGACCCATCCACGCCCACCGACGCACCGATTCGCCGGCACACCTTCGACGGCATCCAGGAATACGACAACTGCATGCCGCGCTGGTGGCTGATGACGCTCTACGGCGCCATCGTGTTCGCCGTGCTCTACTGGGGCTATTACCACGCCTACCAACTCGGCACGCCCCCGGAAAAAACCCTGGAAGCCGAGATGGCCGAAAACACCGATCGCGCCGCGCGCGCATCCGGGGTGATCAACGACGAGACGCTCTGGCGAATGAGCGCCGATGCCGCAGTTATTGCCTCCGGGAAAGCCACGTTCCAGACCACCTGCGCGGCCTGCCACAAACCCGATCTCACCGGCCTGATCGGGCCGAACCTGGTGGACAACCAATGGATTCACGGCGGCAAGCCCATGGACTGCATCAAGACCATCAATGAAGGCGTGCTGGCCAAAGGAATGCCGGCCTGGGGCCCGCTGCTGGGCCAACAGAAAATCACAGAGGTGGTCTCCTATATTTTTTCCTTCCACAAACACGGCGAAGAAATCATCGCCGTCCCGGGTTGGATACCGCCCGGAGCCCAGCCCCCCCAGGCCCCCGCAGCAACGACATGAATGAGCGGCCGCCACAACCGTCGCTGGAGACCGCCGCCACCATCAACGACGACGGTTCACGGCGCTTCATCCATCCCGCCACCGCCCGCGGCCGGTTCACCCGCTGGCGCCTCCTGATTGCCATTGCCCTCACGGCCATCTACGTCGCGCTGCCCTGGATCCGGATCAATGACAATCCCGCGCTCTTCCTCGATGTCGCGCACCGCCAGTTTCACTACTTTGGGCTGACCTTTCTCGGGCAGGACGTGTGGATTGCCTTCTTCGTGCTGAGCGGCTTGGGCTTCTGCCTCTTCTACGTCACGGCGCTCCTGGGCCGGGTCTGGTGCGGCTGGGGCTGTCCCCAGACAGTATTGCTGGATTTCGCGCGCCGGCTCGAACGCTGGTGCGAAGGCGACGCGCCAGCACGCCGCAAGCTCGACCGTGAGTCGTGGACCTTGGGAAAGACCCTGCGCCGCGCCTCCAAGCACATCATCTATATCCTGTTCGCGCTTATCCTGGCCCACGTCCTCCTCTCCTATTTCGTCTCCTTGCCAGGGCTCTACGCCATGATGAAACACGCCCCTGCCGACAACTGGGGCGCGTTCGCTTTTGTCTTCCTCATCGCCGCCGCGCTCTGGTTCAACATCGCCTGGTTCCGCGAACAGTTCTGCATCGTGCTCTGTCCCTATGGCAGGCTGCAATCCGCTCTCATCGACAGCGATTCCATCGTCGTCGGCTACGACTCCAAACGCGGCGAACCCCGCGGCCGCAAAGGCACCGTCGGCGCCGCCGATTGCGTCAACTGCCTGCGCTGCGTCCAAGTCTGCCCCACCGGGATCGACATCCGCCAAGGCCAACAAATGGAATGCATCGGCTGCGCTGCCTGCATCGATGCCTGTGACACCGTGATGACCAAAATCCAGCGGCCCACCGGCCTCATCCGCTATGATTCAAAAAACGGTTTTGACGGCAAACCCACCCGCTGGTTGCGCCCGCGGATCCTGCTCTACACAGGGCTCGCGCTCTTGGGCGCCGCCGCGCTCGCCGCCGCCACCGCCACCCTCAAATCCGCCTCCGTGGGCCTCACCCGGGTCACTGGCATTCCCTACCTGGTCGAGCAAGGCGTCGTGCGCAACCAATTCTTTATCCGCGTCCTCAACAAGCGCAACGCCCCGGTAAGCTTCCGCGTCGAGATCCTCGATGCCCCGCCAAGCCTGCATTTAAGCGGCGTCGAAGGCGGGTTCAGCGTCGCGCCGCTGGGCGAGGAAATCCGCACCCTCGTCCTCACCATGCCGCGCTCGGATCTTAAAACCGAGCGGCCCATCCGTTTCCGGGTGGTATCGAGCGAAGGCACCATCATCGAAAAACCGGGGACCTTTCTCGGCCCCGTGCTGCCATGAAAGAACGCCCGTGGATCTGGCTGATCATCGTCAACGTCCTCATCGTCGCCGGGCTGAGCGCGCTGGTGACGATCGCCGTAAAAAACAAACCGCAGGAAGTCCCCGCCGTTCATGCGCCGACCGTGCGCTGAAGCCAGAGGACAACTTGACGCCATGAATTGCACGCCCCCGCCGTGGCAGAGACGGCCCGTCTCTCTCCGGGCTCTTAAAACCTCACCATTACAGCGGCTTTCTTTCGAGTGACACCCAAGCAGGTGGCAAGTGAATTGAACGCCTGCCCCATATCACCCCGGCACC
>JAYTYG010000495.1:0-5064 GCA_043742585.1 Spartobacteria bacterium | reverse complement strand
GTCTGGAACGAAGACGGGATGCTCGAAAAATACAGCTTCCTCCCGGGCGCAGCGCTGGTGAGCCAACCGCCTGCGGAGCCTGAGGAATTCGAAGTGGTGATCGCGCTCGACACAGCAGTGCAGAACCGGGTCGGGGCGACGTGCCTTAAGGCCATCAAAAAGACCGATCTGTGGATCAATATCGATCATCACGTTACCAACGATCACTACGGTGACCTGGCGTATATCGATCCCGAGGCGCCTGCCACCGGGCAAATCCTGTATGAGCTGTTTCGCGAAAACGCGCTGCCGTTCACCTACGAAATGGCAGACAACCTCTTTGTCGCCATTTCCACCGATACCGGCTCCTTTCAATACCCGAGCACCACGGCGCGCACCTATGAGATCGGGGCCGAACTAATTCGGGCCGGAGTCAATGTGGGAGCTATTTCGCAGAAGCTTTACGAGAGTTATCCGCGGCGGCGACTCGAACTCCTGAGAGCGCTGCTCAACGTCCTGCGCCTGAGCTGCCAGGATCGCGTAGCCAGCTTCACCCTCTCGGAAGCCACCGCCCAAGCCCTCGGCGCCAAGCCCGAAGATAACGAAGGTCTCATCGACTCCATCCGCGCCATCGAAGGCGTCGTCGTGGCGGCCTTTCTCGAAGAAACCGGCGACGGGAAAGTGCGCATCAGCCTGCGCTCGAAAGATCCCCGCATCGATGTCTCAAAAATTTGCGCCCTCTTCGGCGGCGGCGGCCACACCTTGGCAGCCGGCGCCCGCACCCAGGGGCCCCTGGCAGAAGCGGAAGAAAAAGTCCTTTTAGCAATTGCACATGAATTCGAACAATATTGACGGCGTTCTGCTGGTAGACAAAGCCCAAGGCATGACCTCCCATGACGTCGTGGCCATCACACGCCGCAGCCTGGGCACAAAAAAAGTCGGCCACTGCGGCACGCTCGACCCGCTGGCCACCGGACTCTTAATCATCGTCATCGGACGCGGCACAAAAATCCAGGACCTGCTCATGAGCGAGGACAAGGAATACGTGGGCACGATGAAATTGGGAGTCACCACCGACAGCCAGGACGCCGACGGCCAGGTCGTCGAAACGCGGCCGGTGCCGGAGTTGCCCCGAGACCAAATCGAAAAGGCCTTCGGCAAATTCCAGGGCGATTTCTACCAGATGCCGCCGATGGTTTCGGCGATCAAAAAAGACGGGGTGCCGCTCTACAAATTGGCGCGCCAAGGCAAGACCGTGGAGCGGGAACCGCGCTTCGTGCATGTGTACGCGCATGAAATCAACGCGGTGCGACTTCCTGAAATTGATTTCCGAGTAGTATCTTCCAAAGGTTTTTACGTGCGCACATACGCCTTCGACATCGGCAATGAACTGGGTTGCGGCGCGCATCTTACCGCGCTCCGCCGGACCCGGAGCGGCAAATTCACGCTTGAAAACTCCGTAACCGTCGACGAACTCAAGACACAGCCACGCGAAGTCATTTTGCAAAAGCTGCTCAGCCTGCCGACTGTCTCCATGATGCGCGGCGCGTAACCGACCCGCTGAAAGCGCCTCAGACCCTCACCGCCAGAAAGTGCCATCGTCCGCCGACTAACTCTCCCCCGCGATGATGCACGTCCTCAACTCCATCGCTGAACTGGCGCAGATCCCAGGCCCACTGGTCCTGGCGATCGGCGTGTTTGACGGAGTGCATCTGGGCCATCGCGCGGTCATCGAGCGCGCCCTGGCCGACGCCCGCCAGCTCGGCGGCACTGCGGTGGTGCTCACTTTCGATCCGCATCCCATCCGGATACTGCGGCCCGCGCAAACGCCCCGCCTGCTGACCTCCACCGCCCATAAAATCCGGCTCATCCGCGAAATCGGCGCCGCGCATTTACTCATCATCGGCTTCGACATCCAGTTCGCGGCCATGCCCCCTGAGGAATTCATCCGCCAACTCGCCGCCGCAGCCCGGCCCCTGGGCGAAATCTGCGTGGGCCACCAGTGGTCCTTTGGCAAGGGGCGCGCAGGCAACCTCGAGTTATTGGCGCGACTCGGCACCGAACTCGGCTTCCAGGAAGTCGGCGTGCCAGCCGTCGAAGTCGATGGCCGCATCGTCAGCAGCACCCTGGTCCGGCACGCCGTGGAAACTGGCGACCTGGCCGACGCGGCGCGCCTGCTGGGCCGCGACTACACGATCTTGGGGCAGGTAGTGGAAGGCGACCGGATCGGGCGCAAGCTGGGATTTCCGACCGCGAACCTCGGCTCACACACCGAGCAGCTGCCGCCCAACGGCGTTTATATAGCCGACGTGGAGCTGCACGGCGCCCAACTCCAGGCCGTAGTCAATATCGGCGTGCGCCCCACCATCGCCCACGCCAGCGGCCAACGGATCCTCGAAGTCCATTTGCTCGACTTCGACGCCGACATTTACGGGGCGCAACTCGAAGTGACTTTCCGCGGCGTTCTCAGACAGGAACAAAAGTTTGCGGACCTCGACGCCCTGCGCGCCCAGATCGCGCGGGATGTCGACCAAGCCCGGCGGATGTTTGGTTCGCGACGGTGAATCCGGAATAGAAGCGGCGGGGACGCCGAAGGCTGGAGTTTGGCCATTTCCCCAGCCGTGGAGGAGAACCTCAGGATGACGGCCCGGTCCTGTGAGTCATTTATGAAAATTGGCCAAACTCCAGTTACGCCGGAGGCGTACCAAGATAATAGCCGGTGGTGTAGGCTAATTTCTTTAAACGCCTCCGGCGTAAAGCGCTGGCCAACATCCAAGCTGCGCGGAGGGACGCCGCCTGCCACAACTCAAGCCCTGCCGCAGACTCAAGCCCTGGGGCTGAGCGCCTGGCGCATGGGCTCCAGCGGCGCGTCGCGATCGAACCAGATCTCGAACGAGAGCGCCCCTTGGTGGAGCAGCATCGAAAGCCCATTGGCGCTGCGTGCTCCGGCCTCATCCGCCGCATGCATCAACTTTGTGCGGTGCGACGTGTAGATCGTGTCGTAGATCATCAAATGCGGCTGCAGGATCGCGCTCGGCAGCGGCGACGAATCGCCATGCTTCATTCCCACTGAGGTGCAATTGATCACCAAGTCCGTCTGCTCCAGCTGGTTACGCAATATCTCGTCCTGCCAAGGCGCCACCTCCAGCCGTGCGCCCGGCCCAAAAACCCGCGGCCCACGAAAGAGCGGCTCAAGCTCCGCAGCGAGCTGCCGGCTTTTTTCAAGGGTCCGGTTGACGAGCACCAGACGCGCGCATTGCTCGATGCCGCATTGCATGGCAATGGCCCGGCCGGCACCGCCCCCGGCGCCGAGAACCATCACGCGCAGATCGCGCAAATCCACGCCGAACTCCGAGCGCAAAGCGCGGACCAGGCCCGGGCCGTCGGTGTTGAATCCGACGAGTTCTTCGCCCTCGACCAGGACAGTATTTACCACGCCGATCCGGCGCGCATGATCATCCACGCGATCCATGAGACCGAGCGCGGCGACCTTATGCGGGATCGTGCAGTTCACCCCGATGAACCCCAGGCGCGGCAATAACCGCAATGCCTCCGGCAGTTCCTCGGCGCTGATATGCAGCCGGGTATAGCGCGCAGCGATGCCGCAGGATTCCAGCGCCGCATTATGCATCTGAGGCGAAGCGGAATGCGCCACCGGATCCCCCAGCACAGCCAGGCGAAACGGAGGCGTCGATCCGGCCGTGACCTCGGGCCATCGGCGCAGATCCTCGATAGTATAGACTTCTTTCATGATAAACATTTGCAGCAGCAGCTCATAGCTGCGTCTTAAAGCTGCACGGGGCTAAACTCCTCACCCAGCCCTGCGCGGCCTCGGCGCGTGCGCTCAGCCGCTGAACTTCGCATGAGTCTGCGCGAAACGTGCCAGCACGCGCGTTTTGCCCAAGACCTCGAGCATGTGATACAGGCTCGGCCCAACCCCGCGGCCACTGGCGGCGACGCGTGCCGGATGGATGAACTCGGCCGGCTTACAACCCTGTGCGACGGCGGTCTCCTTGAGCTTGGCCTCCAGCGTCGGCGCGTCCCAGGACTCCACCCCCGCACAAGCCGCGGGGAGTTGCGCCAGCCGATCCAGCGCGCCGGGTTTGCGCAAAGTTTTTTCCACAGCCTCGGGGTCGAAAACATAGGCATCGGTGAAAAAATAATCCACCCAGCCCGCCACTTCAGGCAACTGCTTGATCTTCTCCTTCACCAGCGCGAGCACGGGTAAAAGAGCGTCTATGGAGCCGAACTCGATCCCGGCCTTCTGCAGCCAGGGCACGCTCACCTCGGCAAATCGGGCCAGCTCCATCGAGACGATGTATTGCGAGTTCAACCAATTGCATTTCTCGATATCAAACTGCGCCGCCTTGCGGTTGATCTTACTCGGATCAAAGAGCCGGATCACCTCGTCGATCCCGATCTTTTCGCGATCGTCCTTGGGCGACCAACCCAGCAGGCACAGGTAATTGCGCACCGCCTCCGGCAGATAACCGGCCTCGATGTAATTGGAAATACTCGCGCCCTGATCACGCTTGCTCATCTTCGAGCCGTCGCGGTTAAGAATCAGCGGGATATGCGCGAACTGCGGAGGTGTGACTCCCAGCGCCTCATAGAGCTCAATGTGTTTAGGCGTATTCGAAAGATGATCCTCACCGCGAATCACGTGGGTGATCCCCATCTCGGCGTCGTCCACCACATTCACAAAATGAAAAATCCACGAGCCGTCGGGCCGCCGAATCGTCATGTCCGCTTCCGGCTCGCCACTGGGCGTGGTGGTCTTGCTCCGGTCCACCGCGACATGCCCGCACACCATGTCATCAAACTCCAGCGCCTTGCGCGGCAACCGGAACCGGGTGGCACCCGCAGCATCCTCATAGACGTGCCCGTTCGCGCGCAACTTCTCGAGGTAACGCGCGTAGATTTCGCCGCGCTCGCTCTGGTAATACGGGCCGCAATCGCCGCCCACCTCCGGGCCCTCATCCCAATCCAGCCCCAGCCAGCGCATTCCATCCAAAATTACCGAGACAGCCTCTTCGACATGGCGGGCGCGATCGGTGTCCTCGATCCGCAAAATAAATTTACCGC
>JAYTYG010000494.1:0-1998 GCA_043742585.1 Spartobacteria bacterium | reverse complement strand
CCAGTTCTTGCGGACAACCGAGAGTGGGTAGAGCGGTGTCTTCCCATCGCCGGCGAGAAAGCGCACGCGCAGCCCTGCTTCGGATGCCTGGACGGCGTTTGGGTGGTAGTTTGAGGAACCATCGGGCAAAAACCCGTAGATCGATGTCCAGCCTGCCGCAATTTTCAACTTCCCACCCGTCATCACGCGCATTTCGTTCAGCAACGATTCATCGATCAGTAACTGCTCGAGTCGGGACATCAGCGTCTCCCTCTTGCTGTCCCCGACAAGCATCCCAAGCGCGGCGCGCCCGTGGCGGTAAAAAACCTCATCACCCTTCGTCAGCACGATTGCCAGATAGCGCCACGGAACGGCCACATTCCCTGTCGGAATCTGGCGTAGTAACTTGCGGAAAAACTCAAAAAACAACGTTACACCTCTATCTCTTGCGACTCGTTCTTCGGTGGATTGGCCCTCCACAGCCGGTGGGACGCAAAGGATAATCCCAGTCGCCTCCCGTAGATGATCGATCATCAAGTTTCGGTAATTCAGATTCTCCTCGGTTTCCTTTGCCGTGGGCAGCATTGCTTCTCCTGGGCCGTCCGGCATCTGGATTTCGCTTCGGGTGCAAAGCGCATCTGGCAGTTTTTTCATCATTCGCGCGGCCCATTTGATGCCTGGAAGGTCGAGGAGGTTCCGCTGAATCACCATCTGCAACTGGTAGTCCGTCACCCGATCCGAAGCACCCACCCCGATTACTCCATCGCCATAGATACGGTCGAACTGCTGGCTCAAGTCGCTGAAAGCATCGTTCACGGATGGAATCTTCACCGTAAATCCAGGCACCTGACAGTTCTTCCGATTGCCGGTGAAATGCACCCCAGCCAAGAGCGCGGACTTCCCCGAGCCGCTTTGGCCGATGACGACGATTTTTCGCGGGCGCTCCGGCTCTTTTACTTTCTTTGGGTCGGCGTCTTTGGGTTCGGTAGTTGGAGTATCCATAGTGTGGGTGGTTAAAGTTTTGCAGTTTTGAACGATGCTTCCACGGCGGCAGCGGCTTCGCGGTTTTGCAGCCCGCTTGCCGAAATGGTCCCGTCTGCCGCGACGAGGATGGAGAATCCTTTTCCTTGCTTCTGAAATGCTGCCGAAAGGGACTCTGGCGAATAGCGATCCGTTAGGCAATGCAAGCGTTGATTGTCCGAACCGCGCCATTCTAAGTCGCTCCTATACCGGTCCTCCCGAAACGGGCCATCCTTTAACAAATCCGTCTGCGCCAGCAGCGCCTCCGCCTGCTTGCCGTATTTGCGTTTCAGAGACTCCAGGGTGTAGCCGCTATAAACCATCGTACTCAGCCCGCACGCTCGCACGCGCTTCAGCAACTCTGTGAGCGGCTCGATTTGGTCCGTCGGTTCGCCGCCGAGTACGGTGATTCCTTCGACGGGGTCGTAAGCCCGCTGTCTTGTCGCGTCGATGGCTGCGGCGATTTCCTCAGGATGAAAGAGAAAGCCGCCGTCCGCAGGAAGGTAATGGGGATTCAGACAATCCTTGGTGCAAAGGAGCGAGCATCCCTGCACCCAAAGGCCGACACGCCACCCCGGTCCGTTGTGCAGGGTCGGGCGCAGCGTGCTTAATGGATGGCCTAGGCGGAGTGTGCTGCGATCAATCAATGGTTATCCCCTTTCTCTTAGCGGTTTGCCGGAATCGGTCGATCACGGTGTTAAAGTCCTCTGCTTCCACTACCAATTGCCCCGAGTCGCGCATCGAATCAATCGAAGATTCCGGATGTCTTGAGCTGAGATTCTCGATTGCATCATCCGCGAAGCCAATCGCGGTGCGAACATTCGCAAATTCGTCGCCTCCGCGTAGCGCAAAGCGTTTGCGCAATTCGATGAGTTTAAGAAAAGCAGCCTCTGCTCCTGCGTGAGGTAATGCTTGAACCGCTTTCTTGATGTGTTTTTGAACGATCATCCAGAGTGCGGATTCTTCATAATCCGGCAAATTGATTATTTCTCGGAAGCG
>JAYTYG010000493.1:0-3939 GCA_043742585.1 Spartobacteria bacterium | reverse complement strand
AAAACCGGGTTAACCCTCTGGATGATCCCTCCGTAAGTGGCGTCGTGTCGGCGCAGGCGGTATTCGATTTGGAATGCAGTGCCGGCCAGGAGCGCTTTGTGGATGTCTTTGAGGGCGCGTTGCCTGTCATCGGGATGGATGCCATTGAGCCAGCCGTGCCCGAGTTGGCTGAGCGCGTCGCCGCCGGTGAACTCCAGCCAGGCGGCATTGACGTAGAGGCATTGGCCATCGGTGTCCGCATACCAGACAGGCGCGGGTAAGACGTCCATGATCGCGCGATGAAAGAGGTTCTGGCTGGAAGTGTCGCTCATGGTCGCGCTTGATGGCGCTCGGGAATATAGGCGTTTAATTGCCGGGGTCGATCTCGGGCAGCAAACGGGGCGGGAGTGGAGGGGGTGGAGGGAGTGGACGGAGTGAACGGAGTGAAAAAAGTGGGAGGCGGCGGGAGTGCCGCCACTTCTGCGCAGGGAGGATTTCCCTGCGCAGGAGTGGGACTGGGGCGGCTTGCTATTCCTTCTGTCCGATCACCACGTAGCGGCTTTGACCTTTGCCGGAGACGCGCAGGAGCACTTTTTTCTCGGTCTTGAGCTCTTCGCTGAGGTCGATCGCTTGTTTCGCTGTGGTTATCGGTTTGCGGTTGATCTCGTTGATGACATCCCCGCGCTTGAGCCCGGCGGCTGCACTCGGGCAGTCGGGTTCGATGGCGGTGATGACCACGCCCTGGGTGTTTTCGGGGAGATCGAGCTCTTTGCGGAGATTGTCGTCGATATCCGCGACGGTGACACCGTCGAGGACGTCAGGCACTTCGGCCTTGGGTTCATCGGTGTGGGCGGCGATGCGCTTGTCGGGTAATTCGCCGAGTTGGACAGCGATGTTTTGTTCTTTGCCTTCGCGCAGCACTTTGACGTCGATTTTTGTCCCCGGAGCCATGCCGCCCACTTGCAGGCGCAGTTCGCGGAGGCCGACGACTTTCTTGCCGGCGATCTCCAGGATCACGTCGCCGGTTTGGATTCCGGCTTTTGCAGCAGGCCCTTTGGCTTCGACTTCGGAGACTAAGACGCCGTCCTGGTTTTTGGTTTTGAAGGCGGTGGCGAGCTCCTCCGTCATGGGCTGGAGGACGGTGCCTAAATAGCCGCGCACGACCCGGCCATTTTTGATCAAACTATCCATCACGCTGCGTGCCAGATTGGCCGGGACCGCGAACCCGATGCCTTGGTTGCCGCCCGAGCGGCTGAAGATGGCGGTGTTGATGCCAATGAGGCGCCCTTCGAGATCCACCAAGGCGCCGCCGGAGTTGCCCGGATTGATCGAGGCATCGGTTTGGATGAAGTTTTCGTAGTCGACGATGCCCATGCCGCCCCGCCCCGTGGCGCTGATGACGCCCATGGATACCGATTGCGTGAGGCCGAAGGGGTTGCCGACTGCCAGCGCGATGTCGCCGACGCGGATTTTGTCGCTGTCGCCGAAAGTGACTGTGGGGAGATCTTTGAGATCGATCTTGAGGATGGCGATGTCTGTGCCGGGATCGGCGCCGATTTTTTTGGCTTTGTATTTGTGCTCGCTGGTGCCGATTGAGACCTGAATGTCGTCGGCTCCTTCGATGACGTGGTTGTTGGTCAGGATCAGGCCGTCGGCGCTGACGATAACCCCTGAGCCGAGGCCCATGGCTTGTTTCTGGACGTTGTCGTTGGCTTGGTTTTTACCGGGCTTTTTGTCGCGCGGGTTGGGTTTCTGGGGTTGCGGGGATTTTGGGGAGTCGTTGTCTTCGTCGCCAGGGATGCCGAAGAAGCGGCGGAAATTCGGATCGTTGAAGAAGGGGTTTCCGCTATTGGGCGCGTTGCGCTGGCTGGCGTTGAGGTTCTTGGAGGTGGAGATGGTGACGACGCTGGGAGATACCTTTTCGACGATGGGCGCGAAGCTGGTGATAAACCCGGCTTTGGTGGCCAGGGGCGTCGGGTCGACTTTGACGACGGGCGGGGCCGTGATGTCTTCGGCGCGGAGACGGAGGGCTGGGACCGTGAGAACCACGGCAGCGAGTAGAGCTTTAATGGAGGTGGATAGGGCAACGGTTTTCATGGATTGTGGGGTCGTATGACACAGCGCATGTCGCGCCGTTCAAAGTGCCGAATCGTGCGCCAGGGACGCGGCGCGTGTTTTCATCTTGCCACCGCTAAGCCAGGTAATAATCGCCGCAGAGAACACAAAAAGCACAAAGGGCAGAAGAATCGCGGCCTCAGCGGCGGCGTGCGTCTTCAGCAGGGGGATTCGCTCAGGTCCCGGCGTCTGGCGCAGGCTCACTTTTGGCTTCGGCTGAAATGGGGGCTTCCGGGGCGGGCTGGGGCGTTTCCAGGGGCGTTTCCTTGGGCGGAATGCTGGCCAGGCGTTGGCGCAGGGAGTCGACGACGGCGTCGACGAGCGCGTCCTGACTGCGGTTAAAGAGGAAGAGGTATTTCGGCTTTTTTTCCAGGCTGTAGCAGACCAGGTTTTCGCTGATGAACTTCGGTTCCCGGGTGATCTTGTAGGCACTGAGATCAATCTCGCGCGCCAGTTTGCACAGTCGGTTTCTGGCGATAAACCAGATCTTCGTCGGGTCGCCTTCCGTAGCTACCAATGAGCCAAATACGTTGCGCGGTAGTCCAGGTCCTTTGCCGCTGACGCAGGGCACTGCCCACTGGATCTTTTCTCCCAGCAGATTGTAGTCGTGAAAAAGGATGTGCAGGTCGGCTGGCAAATCCGTCACCAGTTGCACCGCTGGCCGGTTTCCAGCCGGGGCGCCGATTTTTTTTCGGATCAACCAGAGCTGCACTTTGATGGCGCGGAGAAGTTTGGGCGTAAAGTAGAGGATCCCCAGGAGGAGCGTGGAGAAAACCGCGAGCGCCCAAAGCGGATTATGTCGGATCAGAGCGAGGCCGGCGAGGACGGCGAGGTCTTCGATGAGGCTGAGTGCGATGTTGGAGAAGGGTTCGGGGGAATGATTGACCACGAGGCGTGTGCCGGCTTTGAGCCCATGCATCAATAAACCGGCGCTGCCGCCGAGGAGCGCGCTGAGGGCTTCATAGACGGGTTCATGGGCCGGGGTGTCCAGGACGCGCATGGCTAGAAATGCGCCGCCTATCGGCCGGATCAAGGTGTGGAGGGCGTCCCAGAGCGAGTCTACCCAGGGAATTTTATCCGCCAGAAAGCCGACGAGATATAGCGCGCCGGAGAGTGCCAGGATCACCGGATGCGCCAGGATGAGCAGATCGGGATTGGTTTGGGCGACGTCAACCCACTGCTGCTGGATGGCCAGGCCGGTCACGAAAACTGTCAGATACAAATTGAGTCCGGCCAGTGAGGCCAGCCCCAAGGCGATGCCGAAGGTTTGGAGCAATTCCATAGGTCAACTCAGGTGCGAACGATTGCGCCGGCGATTTATATTCGGAAGCTCGAAGCGGAGCTGCCAAGGGGTTCTTCATGAACGGGATTCCGTAATGCTCCGATCTGCTCAATCTCAACGGTGACTTCGTCGCCGGTTTTGAGGAAAAGGGGCGGGGTGCGCGCCATGCCGACGCCGCTGGGTGTGCCGGTGAGAATGACGGTGCCGGGAAATAGCGTGGTGCTACCGCTGAGAAATTCGATCAGCGCCGGGACGTCGAAAATCATGTCGCTGGTGTTCGATTCCTGGACGACGTCGCCGTTGAGAATGGTGCGAATGGCGAGCGTGTTAGGATTCGGGATTTCGTCGGTGGTGACTAACATCGGGCCGAGCGGGCAAAAGGTGTCGAAAAATTTCCCGCGCGACCATTGGCTGCCGCCGAATTGTTTCTGCCAATCGCGTGCGCTGACGTCGTTCGCACAGGTGTAGCCGAGGACGTGGTCGAGGGCGTTTTCGCGAGTGACGTTTTTCGCGGTTTTGCCAATGACGATGGCGAGTTCGCACTCGTAATCGACCTGGTGGCT
>JAYTYG010000492.1:0-2894 GCA_043742585.1 Spartobacteria bacterium | reverse complement strand
TCATTTTGTCGTTTTATTGAACCTACTTACAGAGGAATCACGTTCAGGATGGCATCAGGAAAGCCTCAATCCATTTCCCGGCAGGTCAGGATGTCTGAGCCTGTGCTCAGAGAGTGGGCTCGCGCTGACGCGCAGTTTAGTCCGACCTACGAAAATCGCGCTCACTACAGGCAGACAGTTGAGCAGGCGATTGAGGGGATGAAGCAGCCATGAGCGTACAACCAGAAGCAGGAGCGTGGAAATAGGGACAGACAAATCATCGCGGTCCTGCCGGGGCGCACGGGCTATTTTGCGGGTCTTACCGGTGGGGTCGCAAAGCCTCGCCGCCGTAATTTCTTCAAACGCCTCCGGCGTAAAAAATGCATCACAGCCTTCAATCTGGACCTTGGCCAGCTCCCCAATCCCCGGTCCTATCCTTTCTCTGCGGCTCTGCGCATTGCGTTAAGAAATGCGGTGGGAATGGAAACCAAACGCATAGGCGCTATCCGTAAAGGTCAACCCCAGTCGGCTCCCGATGACCCTGTTGCCTGTCCCCACCTAAAGCAACTGATACGCGTCCACGTCCACGGTGACGATGACCTCTTCCGGGAACGTCAGCTTGTCCAGGATCGCATGCAGCGCGCGACTCAACTTCAGGATCGCGCGCGTGCGGAGCATGACTTGAAACCGATAGTTCCCATGCGACTTCTCCAGGGGCGCCGGCGCCGGGTCGTTGAGGATCGTGCCCGGAGGCAGGCTATCTTTTAACCGGCGGGTCAGGGTTTGCGCGGAGAACTCGGCGCGCGCCTGATGCGGGGAACGGATGGCGATGAGCAGGAGGTGGGTAAACGGGGGGTAATCAAATTGTTTACGGTGAATGATTTCCTCCTCCCAGAACCCTTCGAAATCGTGATGGCGTGCAAACTGGATGGCCGGATGAAACGGGGTGAAGCTTTGCACGAAAACCTCGCCCTCCACATCCCCTCGGCCGGCCCGGCCCGCCACCTGGGTGAGGAGCTGGAAGGTGCGTTCGCCGGCCCGGAAATCAGGCAGATGCAGGGCCAGATCGGCATTGATGATGCCCACCAGCGTGACATTGGGAAAATGCAGCCCCTTGGCAATCATCTGCGTGCCCACCAGGATATCGATCTTCCCGGTCCGGAACGCGCCGAGCGCCTCGCGGTAGGATTCGCGCCTGGTCATGACGTCGGCGTCCATGCGTTTGACGACGGCCTTGGGGAAGATTTTATTGACCACGTCCTCGACCTTCTCTGTCCCCGTGCCGCTGTATCGGATGCTGGGATCCCGGCACTCGGGGCATTTCCCGGGAGCCGCCGCGGTGTGGCCGCAGATGTGGCACATGATACGATTTTCGGCACGGTGAAAGGTGAGCGACACCGAGCAGTTCGGGCATTTACACACAAAGCCGCAGGCCGAACACACCAGGGAGGTGGAAAACCCTCGGCGATTGAGGAAGAGGATGGTCTGTTCCTTTTTTTCGAGCCGCGCCTTGATGGCGGTGATGAGTTTTTCGCTGAGGATGGAGGATTTTTTGGCGGCCTCCATGCGCATATCCACGATGCGGATATAGGGCATTTTTTTATCGTCCACGCGGCAGGTGAGCTTGAGCAGCTCGTATTTACCGGCGATGGCGTTGTGATAACTCTCCATGGACGGCGTGGCGCTCCCGAGCACGATGGCGCAGTGTTCGAGCTTGGCCCGCAGCACGGCGATGTCCCGGCCGTGGTAGCGCGGGGTTTCCTCCTGTTTATATGAATTCTCGTGCTCTTCATCCACCACGATCAGCCCCAGCTTCTGGCACGGCGCAAAGATGGCGCTGCGCGCGCCGATGACGATCCGGGCCCGGCCCTCGCGGATTTTATGCCATTCGTCGTGGCGCTCGCCTTCGCTGAGGTGGGAGTGGAGCACGGCCACTTCGTGCTGGGTCGCCGCAAACCGGCTTTTAAAACGTTCCACGGTCTGCGGGGTGAGGGCGATCTCGGGCACGAGCATGATGGCCGATTGGCCGCGCGCCAGCACCCGCTGGATGGCTTGCAGATAGATCTCGGTCTTGCCACTCCCGGTCACGCCATGGAGCAGCATCGGCTTCGGCACGGGCTCAGTGGCCGGCACGTCGATGGCCGCCACCACTCGCTCGAAGATCGACGCCTGCTCCGAATTAAGCTCCAACTGGCCCGCGTGCAGGAAGGTTTCCGTTTGAAAAGGGTCCCGCTCCACCCGGCCGCTCTCGCTCGCCAGGATCCCTTTTTTAACCAACGCCGCCACGGATTGGTGCGTGGCGGCGCAACGCTCGTTGAGCTCGGCGATCGGCACCGCTTTGCCCTGGCTGGCTAGGTATTCGATGATCGCGGCCTGGATCGGCGCTTTTTTTCGTAATGCCATCAGCGCCTCCTCGTCCAGCGGCGTGAGGAGTCGCGCAAAGAGCTGGGTCTTATGGCTGACAGCGGCTTTGCGGATGACTTGTGGCAAAATGCTGCGCATCGCGGCCTCGATCGGGCAGCAGTAATAATCGGCGATCCACGCCCCGAGCTCGATGAGGAGCGGGCTGAGGATGGGTTCGGCGCTGATCACCGCGCTGATGAGTCGGATCCCTTTGAACGGGGAGCTGTCGTTGATCTCGATGATCGTGCCCAGCTCCGTACGCGTGCGCATCGGCACGCGCACTCGCGAGCCGACTTGCAATTGGTGGGCGACGGCTTCGGGAAGTTCGTAGTCAAAAGCGTTCCCTCCCGAGTCGTCGACCATCACCCGGGCGTATTTTGGCATGGCGGGGAACATGCGGTGGCGGCGCGTTTTGACAACGAAAAAGGCAGCAAAGCGCTTTTTGGGAGTTATGAAGGATGAAGGATGAAGATTCGGAAGCCGCATGTGCCCTTCAACCCGAGGACTCCCCT
>JAYTYG010000491.1:0-4098 GCA_043742585.1 Spartobacteria bacterium | reverse complement strand
TTATCCTCGGCGCCCGCCGGGAGAGCCAACGTCATCAGTCCGCAAATTAAAAGTCCGTCTCGAAATGTCATACAAGCAAAGTGTGGAGTTTCTGTCGGGCCTGCGCCCCAATTGGCAAGCCGTGAGCGAATGTCATCCGCTCAAACTCGAGCGCCAACAGTTTTAGCACCGAATGCCGGAGCACTTCTGCATCGGCGCAATATTTCTCCGGCAAAAACCTCAAGCCCTCGGGCTCGATGTTGATAAGCGCATCGCCCAGCACCATCAACTCCGAACCAAAATGCACCGCGATCTCTCCAGGCCCGGCCCCCGGCACACTCACCACCCTGAGCTCCTCAAACACCGAGTCCCCGGCACAAACCACGCGATCCACACTCACCTCGAGCTCCGGCACCGCCTCCCCGGACGCCAGCACAGGAATGGAAAAAAGCTCGCGATACCGGGCGGCAGCCCGGGCATGATTCGAATTCGTCAGCACGATTCCCACCGGCGCGCCCCCCTCCAGCAGCTCCGCCAACGCCGACTTTGCCAGCAGAATCGGATCCACGAAAACCCAGCCGCATCCCGTCAGGATGGCGCAGGACGAGAGATCGCACTTCACGGCCGGCTCGTATGCCTGCCAGAAAGCGATGCGCGGACCAATGCGTTGAAACTCTTCGGCGGTCGCCATGGATTCCCTCACTCGGATTTCAGCGTAAACACCGGCTCGTATTGCTTCGCGCGCAAGCCCCACACAAGGAAAGCGCCCCCCAGCACGAACAAAAACAAAGACAGAAACTGCCCCGCCGACAGCCGCCCCACTGCCCACGCCGGATCCGGTTCCCGGAACACCTCCCCCAAAATCCTGAGCGCTGCGTAGAGGATAAAAAAGATCCCGGTGATCACTCCCCGCGCCAGCCGCAGCCGGGTCCGGAGGAACCACATGATCCCAAACAACAACACCCCTTCGAGCAAAGCCTCATAGATCTGAGAGGGATGCCGCGGCGGCAAATTCTGAAGCAGCCAGTCGCGAAGCCCGGGCTCAGTCCGGATCTCCTCCAGCGAATACGCCCTGTCCTTCAGCTCCTGCGGGAAAATCACGGCCCAGGGCACCGAAGCGGGCTGGCCCGGCAACCCGGCGGGTTTGCCGTAAAGCTCGCCATTGATGAAATTAGCGCAGCGCACGATAAAAAGCCCGAGCGGCGCCACCACACAAATACTGTCGCCAATACTCGTCCATGACACCTGGCGGGTGCGCGCCCAATAAAGGGTGAAAAGTATAACCCCCAGCATGCCACCGTGACTGGACATGCCGCCCTTCCAGACCTCGATCGGCCACCACCAATGATCCATGGTGTGATCCTCTTTAAACCCGTAAAAGAGAATCCAGCCTAGGCGCCCCCCGAGCATCACTCCGAAAACTGCGGCCCAAGTGATAAAATCACTGACCTGCGCTGGCGGCATCGCGTTGTAACCGCGCCGGGCCAAGCGTTCGAACAGCCAGTAGCCCGCTACGAACGCCAGCACATAGGAAAGCCCATACCAGCGAAGCCCAAACCCGGGCCGGAGTTCGAAAATAAACGGACTCAGCTGATGGATATAATAAGCGAGCATCGGCCTCCAATTGCCTCCCGAGGTCCTCTACGAATGATCCGCGAGCAGACTCAGGATCGCCTTCTGCGTATGCAGGCGGTTCTCGGCCTGCGTAAAGATCGTTTCGGCATGCGCCTCGAACACGTCGGCCGTGATTTCCTTGCCTCGATACGCCGGCAAACAATGCATCACCAGCGCCCCGGGCCTGGCCTTCGACAACAGGTGCGCGTTGATTTGGTAATGCCCCATTTGCGCCAGCCGAAATGCCGCCTCCTCCTCCCGGCCCATGCTCACCCACACATCCGTATAAAGCACATCGGCGCCGACCGCAGCGCCCTCCACGTCGTCGGTCACCATGACATTCTTCGCCTTCAACCCCGCCAGCCATTCCGCGTCCGGCTGAAAACTTTTCGGCGCCGCAATCCGCAGCTCAAACCCCAGCTTTGACGCCGCCCAAATCCACGACTTCGGCACGTTACACGCCCCGTCGCCCACGAAGGTCAACGTCTTCCCCTCCAGCGTCCCCAGCTTCTCGCGGATCGTCAGCAAATCCGCCAGAATCTGGCAGGGATGCTCCTCATCGGTGAGCGCGTTAATGGTCGGAATCGCGCTGTATTGCGCGAAATCCTCCACGTCCTTTTGCGCAAACGTGCGGATCACCGCGCCGTGCAGCATCCGGCCCATGACGCGCGCGGTATCCATGATGGGTTCGCCGCGCCCGAGCTGGATATCATTAGCCGAGAGGAACATCACGTCGCCCCCTAGCTCCCGGATCCCGACCTCGAAACTGACCCGTGTGCGCGTGGACGATTTACTGAAAATCAACGCCCAGCATTGATGCCGGAGCGGATGTTTCTCATGACGCCCGCGCTCGGCCTTCATTTGGATCGAGAGATCGATGATTTGATGAATTTCAGCCGCGCTCAGCGACTCGATCGAAAGTAAATTTTTCATGTTAATGGGAGGGGTCCTTCTAAAAAAACAGTCTCAGTTCCGCAGCGCAGCCAGCACCGAGGCCAGGATTCGCACCGCTTCATCGATCTCTTCAGCCTTCACGTTGAGCGGCGGCAGCCAGCGCACTGCATGCGTCCCCGACGGCACCACCAGCAAACCCGCCGCGTGCAACTGATCAACCATAAAAAGCGACGCCGGCCGGTTGGCGGGCATCTGCACATGCTCGGCAAAATCCGCGCACAAATCAAAGGCGAGCATCAAGCCGAGCCCGCGCACATCGCCAATCAAAGGCGAGCCGATCTGACTTAACGCGGCCTTGGCATAAGCGCCCATCAGGCGCACATTTTCGAGCATGCCCTCCTCTTCAATCACCGAGAGCACCTCCAATGCGCCAGCACTGACCAACGGCGTGCCGCCAAAAGTGGTGCCGTGAGAACCTGGCCCCAGCAAATCACAAAGCGGGATCGTCGGACCACTCTTGAGCCGCACCGGCCGCGAGCTCACCCAAATCGCCCCGAGCGGGAACCCGCCGGCGATGCCCTTAGCCCAGCTCACGGCATCGGGTAATATCTCCTGAGTCCCCAGGATGGACTTCCAGCCGCACCAATCGCCCGTGCGCCCCAAGCCGCATTGGACCTCATCAAACATCAGCAACAGCCCGTATTGATCGCAAAGCGACCGGGCCAGGCGCAGGTAAGCCTCAGTGCCCACGTGAACTCCGCTTTCCCCCTGCACGGGTTCCATCAAAACAGCCACCGTGCCTGGCGCCTGCACCGCCGCCATCAACGCCGCTGCATCATTAAAAGGCACATGCACAAAACCACTGACCATCGGCTCAAACCCCTTGCGCACCTTCTCCTGACCCGTCGCGGAAATCCCCGCCAAAGTGCGGCCATGGAACGATCCCAGCATGCTGATGATCTCGCCCCGATGCGGCGGGCTTTCGACAAACTCGCCCGCGTTATGCCGGGGCGCCGGAGGCATGCCCTCGTTGCCGAACTTCCGCGCCAGTTTATACAGAGCTTCATTGGCTTCCGCCCCGCTGTTGCAGAGAAAAATCTTCCCCCCGTCCTCCGCCTCCGAAGCGCTCGCCGCGCCCACGCACTGGACCAACCGTTCAGCCAGCAACGCCTGGGGCCGGGTATAATAGAGATTCGAAGTGTGCACCAGAACGCCGATCTGCTCGCGCATGACCGCCACCACCCTCGGATGACAATGCCCAATCGACGTCACCGCGATCCCCGCCCCGAAGTCCAGGTAACGCTTCCCTGACTCGTCCCACACCCAGGAGCCCTCCCCTCGGACCAACTCCAGATTGAAGCGGCTATAGGTCGGAATGACGTAACGGTCGGTAAGTTCGCGGGTCGAAAGATTGCTGGCGGCCATTTAAAACCGCGAGACAGTAGTCAACTGTCCGCAGTTTGCACCGCGAAAATTGCCGCCCCGCCGAAATGTGAAACGCGTTATGAATGATGAGTGCTGAATGATGAATGATGAGGATTCGTCTACCGCAGGCGCCCTTGCCCCCGAAGCCCCCCCCCCGCCCTCTCCATTCATCCCAACCGCACACCC
>JAYTYG010000490.1:0-4532 GCA_043742585.1 Spartobacteria bacterium | reverse complement strand
GGCCGCCTGATTGCGCTCAGCGGGCACACGGTGGGGGAATATTTTTACGAAGACGCCTGGCACATCATCGATGGCGATCAAAACGCTTGTTATCTAAGGCTCGATAATCGGGTCCTGGCCTCCGCTCACGACATCCTCAGTGACCCCTTTCTGGCCCTGCGCACCAAGGTGTTCGGCAAGCACGCCCCGATGTCCCAGGCCAATGCGGCGTTTAACACGTCGCTCTTCGAATTCATCGAGCCCAAGGACAAAAAGCCCATGAAATTCAAGGAGCCGGATATCGTCCTCAGCCCCGAGACGCTTTGGCCCGGGGAAAAGATCATCTACCACGCCGATCGCGCCCCGGGCCGGCCAGTGGGGACGACAGACATCGGGGAATGGAAAGGCGTGAGGGAATCGGCGTTGTGTCTGGTGGAATGGGTGATCGATCCAAAAGTGCGGCGCGCGGCCCTCGGCGCCAATGCCAGCGAGATCACGCTTAAATTTGCCTATCCCATCCTCAGTGCGCATGTGCAGGAAACGGGTCAGGCGTTTCCGATCGCTGCCGGCGAGCCGGTGTTCGAGCTGAAGGTGAAGGCAGACTCGGTGAGCGGCCCGATCTCAGTGTTTTGCCAGCGCTCGCGGGTTTCATTTCCTGTGATCGACAGCGCGGCCACGCAACTCGCGGTGTGGGCCGAAGATGCCCGTGGCCAGGCTGAGCTGTCCGTGGAGTTTGACCCCATCCAGGAACGCGCGCCGGTCCCGCCGCAGTTGGCGTCCAACAAAGAGGCGCTCCCGACATTTGCGGTCCACGGCGAAGAGGGGGCGGATCGCATGTGGTGGCAGGTCGCGACCACTGCACAGTTCAGCTTCATCGCCCCGAACTTCGACAACGTGGCCGCCGCCTCGGGCAGCATTGGGTTCGATCCGCTGACGGCGACGTTTTTCAATCGCGATCAAACCTACTATCTCCGCGCCAAAATCCATCGCCCCGGTCCCCGCGGTGCCTGGAGCGAATGGTCGGCGCCCATCGAATTCCGGGTGGCCTTGCCCGCGCGGCCCAGTCCTGTGCGCGTGGAGCGGATCGCGGAGAACCGTCTGCGCCTGTCCTGGCCGGGCGGGGACGTCGGCACGGAGTATTTGGTTTACGGCAGTGAACGCCTGGATTTTTTACCTGAGCCGTATGCGAGCGAGGAAATCGTTTCACTGCGCGACGGCGGGATCCAGGAAACCCGCCCGAACAAGAACCTGCTCACGGTTGTCACCGAGCCGAAGGTGGAGCTCGCGGCGGCGCATCGGTTTTACCGGATCATCGCTAAAAACAAAGGCACGCTATCGACGCCGAGCGAGCTGGTGCCGGTCTTGGCGGGAAGTGAACTGCCGGCGGCCAAGGTGCTGCAAGACCGTTGGACAAAGGTGTCTGACCCCAAGCTGAAGAACGGCTATATCGACGTGCATATTGGGAGCGAATTAGGCGTCCCGCCGTTACGATAGCCGCAGAGAACGCTCTTAACGGAGATAATAGCCACAGAGAACGCATAGAGCACAAAGGTTGAATAAGTGCATAAAATCTCCTGCATGGTGCGCTATTCAGTCGATACGGATCATTGCGGGTGCCGCTTACTGTGGAGGCCGTCGAATTTAACGAATTTGCCCGGCGCGCAGTCTTTTAAAAATCTGCGTGAATCTGCGGATGAATGATGGATTCGTGGCCGTTTTTAAAGCGTGCCGCGCGTGACCCCGAGCTGGGATTGGGCTTTGAGCGTGCGCCAGAGCTCTTCGCCGCCCTGCGCGCCCGCCAGCAACCCTTGATAGGCGCGGATCGCCTGGAGCGATTCCGCGGCGGTTTCCTCCAGCAATTCCACCCGGTAATGCGCCACGCCCGCCCCTTGCAGCGCCCCGAAAAAGCGCGCCCCGCTCTGGGCGACGGCGTTGAAGAGCGTGTTGCGGCAGCCGACATCGGCCCGCAACGGATGCTCGGTGCCCACGCGGTCGCGCAGGTGGACGCGATGGGAGTCGCAGGGGCGCCCGCAATCGAGGAAGGTGGTGCCTTTGGAGAGAAAAGCCGCGAACACGCAATGCTCCATGTGAAACATCGGCATGTGCTGGTGCAACGTCAGCTCGAACCAGGGCGCCGGCGCGTCGGCCACCAGATCGAGCACTTGCTCGATGTTGAGGTCGTAGCTGATGGTGACTCGCTCCAGGCCTTTGCCCATGAAATGCGCGGCGGTGAGCGGGTTGGCGACATTGAGCGAAAAATCCCCGATCTTCCGCAGCCCGTTTTGCGCGGAGAAATAATCGATCGCTCCCAGGTTGCGAATGAGGACGCCGTCCGGCGCTGCGTTCTCGATGAGCTTGAAGAAGCCTTGCTCCCCAGCTTTCTGGATCCGCGGGGTGGCGAGAAAAATGGCGCTTTGGATGGCGCTGCGTGTCCCGTGCTCGCGGACCCGGGCGACGACGTCTTTGTAGCGCCGGATATCTTCGAAATCGGCGTATAAAGTTTGTATCCCGCATTCCAGGGCAGCTTCGATTTGTTCCATGGACCGGCAGAGCACGCTGAGCGCCGCCCGGCCAGGGGTGGTGGCAGGGGTGGTGCCAAGGGTGACATCGGGTTCAGCGCGCGTTTCCTCGTGCGTTTTCTCGTGCGTTTCCTCGCGCGTTGCTGCGACGGGCATTTCCGAGAGGATTTCGCGCCACGGGCGGGGCGATTCGGGACGTTGTATTTGCCGGGCGGCGTCGAGCTGGAAAACGAGTTCGCGCCTGAGCCGGTTGAGCTCGCCAATGGGGAGGATCAGCGCGCCATCGAGCGCCAGGGTGAGTTCGGCGAGTTCGTAAGCCGATTCGTGGAGGCGCCCCAGATGTTCGCGCAATTTTTCTTCAGTGAGCGGCGCCGTGCGCGCGGTCTGCAGCGCGATCCCGGACTGCACCTTGTGCGCGGTGTTTGGCGCGGTGTTTGGCGCGGCGTTCCCGGGCGCGCCCAGCCACGCTTCGATCAACATCGGCGCATCGGCGCGGCCGCTTACCTGCAGGGCAATGGGCTGGCGACGCCGGGGCTCGATCTTGCCGCCAAAGGATTGCGCCAACCGCTTGTTGAGCGCCGGGTCGTCCGTCTTCCAGACACGGTCCCCGGGCTTGAGCTTGTCGAAGTCGATCAGCCGATGTTGGAAAAATAGGCGTTTATCTTTGATCTGATAAATCCGGCCGCCCTGCTCCGTGTCGGTGTTCCCGCCGGTGTCGAACACCAGCCCGTCCCCCAAGGCCAGCGGCACTTCCGCGTCCAATTCCACGTAGTCGCGCCCCACGGTTTTTAGGCGCCCGACAAAGGGTCCGCGCTTTTTGCCGAAACGCGCGGAGACGAGTTCCTGGTGGTTGACCCCGTGCATCCAGCCGCTGTAGAGGCCGCGGGAAAAGGTCATTTCAAGTTGATAACGGTCGGCTGCGCTGGTTTGAAATTCGCGTTCGGTCAGCGCCGCATCGATGGCTTTGCGATAGACTTGGCAGACTGCCGCCACGTATTCGGGCGCTTTGAGGCGGCCCTCGATTTTGAAGCTGACGACGCCATGCGCGATGAGCTGGGGGATCTCGTTCACGGCGGCGAGATCCTGCGGGGACAGCAAATACCGGCGATCGCCCAAGTCGCGGACGATCCCGTCGACGAGCATTTCGTAGGGCATCCGGCAGGCCTGGGCGCATTCGCCGCGGTTGGCGCTGCGTTGGCCGAGGGATTCGCTGGTGAGGCATTGGCCCGAATAAGCCACGCACAAAGCGCCGTGTACAAACACTTCGAGCGGCAGCGCGGAGCGACCGTCGGCGCCTGCGAATTTTTCGAGTTCGCGCAGGGAAAGTTCGCGGGCGAGAACCACGCGTTCGACACCGAGGTCGCGCGCGAACTCGACGCCTTCGGGCGAGGTGATGGTCATCTGCGTGGAGGCGTGGATGGGCAGGGCCGGGGTGATCTGGGCGGCCAACCGGATCAGTCCCACGTCCTGCACGATCAAGGCGTCGACGCCGGCCGCATTGAGTTGCCGCAGATAATCCGCAGCCGCGTCGAGTTCACCGGTAAACACCAGGGTGTTGAACGCCACATAGGCTTTGACGCCGTGCCGATGACAATACGCCACGATCTCCGGGAGCTCGGCTTCGGTGAAGTTGTGGGCCCGCAGCCGCGCGTTGAATCGGGGCAGCCCGAAGTAAACGGCGTCGGCTCCATTGGCGACGGCTGCCTTAACGCAGTCCCAATCCCCCGCCGGTGCGAGCAGCTCAGTAACGCAGCGAGAAGAAGAGGCAGATATTGGGACGGTCATTTTGTAACGCAGAGACGCAGAGGCGCTGAGAACTGAAGGGACGGTGGGGACGGACGGGATGGAAGGGACGGTGAGTGACGAATGATCGTCAGGGATGGCTGGTCATTATCCTATCTCTGCGCCTCGGCGCCTCTGCGTTATAAAACAGGCGTGCAATCCGGACGCGCTAAGCAGATTGCAATCGGTGCGCGTGCGACTGGTTAACGCTAAGGATTTTTAACGCTAAGAACACAGAAAATCTACGGGTTC
>JAYTYG010000489.1:0-7429 GCA_043742585.1 Spartobacteria bacterium | reverse complement strand
CCGACCATGGCAATGCCCCTAAAACACAATAAAAACGCGATAGCGGGCATCCTGGAGCGTCGCGTTTCATACGCATACGTAAGTCCGACAGGCTCCTAGCCTTTGAGTTCGCCGAAAAAGAGCAGGCCAGCGCTGGTTTGATGCGCGCTGCCGATGATCACCGGCAGAGAGCCAATTTGCCTGGCCCCATGTTTCCGATCCCCGAATGGGCCGTCTGTGATGGGGGATGCCTCTCCTGTGGCTTTTGTTCAGCGAATAGTTGCGCGCTCTACGACGCTTCTGTTAGCGGTCTGGACTCATGCTCGCGTGTCGCCCTCTCAATTCGCTTTCAGGCGCCACAGAGGAGGCGCGTGGTGCGGTTTACACGCGCCGCGAGGTGGTCGAGGCGCTTCTCGATTCGCTGGGGTATGTCCCGTCCGAGCCGCTTCACCAGAGGAGCATTCTTGAGCCCGCATCGGGGAAGGGGGATTTCGTATTTCCAACGCTCGACCGCCTTCTCGAGTCATTTTACCGGCATGGAGGAACGCCACTCTTAGCCGGGAGACTTCGCGATTGTATCCTTGCCGTCGAGTTGAGCCCAATCAGCCACGCTCGAACCAAAGCCGACACTCGGGAATATCTCACTAGTCGGGAGATTCCGTTTGGGGTGGCCGATCAATTGGTTGAGAGCTGGTTTCTGAACGCGGACTTCCTTTTGGCGGATTTGCCGCCCCGCTTCGACTATGTGGTCGGAAATCCGCCCTATATCCGCCAAGAGTCCATTCCCGGGGAACTCCTGGCAGAATATCGACGTCGTTTTAAAACCCTTTATGACCGAGCGGATATTTACATTCCATTCATTGAGCGCTCACTGAACCTTTTGGCTCCCGGGGGGCTGCTGGCCTTTATTTGCGCAGACCGGTGGATGAAGAACAAATACGGCGGGCCGTTGCGAAACATGATTTCCGCCGGGTTTCAACTTCGATACGTTCTCAATGTGGATCAAGTTGATGCGTTCACTTCGGACGTCATTGCTTACCCTGCTATCTTTGTCGTCGAAAACGCGCTTGCTTACCGGAACACGCGTATTGGAACTCCGCCTCATTCCCTCCCTGAACTGCGGAAGGCGGTCCACGAGCTCATTGGAAATCGGCCTTCCGATTCTTTTAGGGAGCTTGAAACGGTTGTCTCAGGCGATGCGCCTTGGCTTGTGGAAAGTGGTCGCGCCGTTCGGGTGCTCCGCGAGCTTGAGCAAGCGTTTCCACCTATCGAGGAGGCCGGATGTAAGGTGGGGATCGGCGTTGCAACCGGAGCCGATCGAGTTTTTATCGCACCCTTGGAAGAGCTGGATATTGAGGACTCCAGAAAGCTGCCTCTCGTGACAACCAAAGACATTACGAGTGGTGAGCTTCGCTGGCGGGGGCTCGGCGTCATCAACCCTTTCGAGCGGGACGGGACGGTTGCGCTGCTATCGAAGTATCCGCGATTTCGAGCTTATATTGAAGCCAACGAGGAGCTTATAAAAAAGCGCAACGTCGCAAAGCGTTCAGGGGATGGTTGGTATCGCACCATTGATCGAATCTACCCTGAGCTTGTTCACGCGCCGAAACTGCTTATTCCCGACATCAAGGATAGAGCGAACGTCGTTTTTGACCGTGGGGATTACTACCCGCATCACAACCTGTATTACATCACGTCGGAGGAATGGGAAATGCGAGCGTTGCAAGCTGTGCTGCTGTCGTCCGTAACGCGCCTCTTTGTCGCAAGCTATTCAACTAAGATGCGGGGCGGGTTTCTTCGCTATCAGGCCCAATATCTTCGGCGCATTCGACTCCCAAAATGGGAAACCGTTTCCGATAGACTTAGACAAGAGCTGGCGCGAGCTGCGGAGGCTCATGACCTGGCGGCGTGCAACGCGGCCACGCTAAAGCTCTATGGAGTGACGGACCGAGATATCGAGATATGAGTGAACGTGATTACACCCCTGAAATCCGAGAAGCTGTTAAAGCGTTCTGGAACGTGCGTAACCGAGCTGGAGAGCGGCAATCGGTCGGCGAAGATGCTGACCGAGGCGAGCGCGGTGCGGTGACGGCAGGAAAGCATTTGGACGGGTTCATCGCCCTGTTTCGCGCGCTCATCGCTGAGGCGGGCCTTGCCAATCCGCGAATCGAATTGCAGGCACGACTCAGCACGCTACCAGGCTTTTTCCGGCCAACAAAAAGTTGGGACATGGTCGTGCATGCTCATGATCGGCTAATTGCGGTCGTAGAGCTCAAGAGCCAAGTTGGCCCGTCGTTCGGTAACAACGCCAATAATCGGACCGAAGAAGCGCTTGGTAATGCTTTGGATTTTTGGACCGCTTTTCGAGAAAAAGCCTTCGGGGAAAATACGCCGCCTTTTCTCGGCTACATGATTCTCGTTGAGGATTGCCCGAAAGTACACGCCAAGCCAAAGCGGGAAATCAGTGCTGGTAATTACTTTCGGGTATTTCCGGAGTTCCGGAACGCGAGCTACGCGGAACGCTACAAAGTGCTCTGTGAAAAACTGGTCATGGAAAAGCTCTATAGCGCAGCGGCGGTCATATTTTCGCCCCGGACAGCGGGTGCGTCTGGTGATTTTGCCGAGTTGTCCGCGTTTACTGGCTTGGGGCCATTTATTCGAGAACTTCGGGCCAAGATAATGGCCAACGCGGATGTGGGAGGGGTTGAGCTTGATGTGAACCCTTCCGGGATGATTCGTGAGGAGTAGTATCGCAGGGTGCCAATTTACTTGGTGTCGTGTTTTCGGCGCGCCGGTGCCCCTGAAAAGCTCCCTGTAACCAATTTTCTTGGCCCCATGTTTCCTCGCGACAAAACCGAATCTACTCTGCTTTATCAGCGCGGCCCTGCCCAAAACCATCCCGTGCATGGACCCAGCCGATTACTACTGGGACGCCGGAGCCGCTATGTCCGAGGGCCTTTGGCGGCTAGCCTTTGAGTTCGCCGAAAAAGAGCCGGCCAGCGCTGGTCTGATGCGCGCTGCCGATGACGACCGGCAGGGTTTGCCCGATTTTTGTCCGGGCATGATTGACGATGATCATGGTGCCGTCAGTCAGGTAGCCCACCGCTTGATGCAGTTCGCGGCCTTCTTTAACCAGCGCCAGCTCAATGGTTTGCCCAGCGCTGATCGACGGACGGAGCGCCCGACTCAGGTCGTTGAGATTCAGCGCCACGACCCCTTGGAGTCGGGCGATCGAGCAAAGGTTGGCGTCGTTGGTAAGCAGCCGGACGTCGAGAAGCTTGGCGATTTTGGCCAGGCGCGTGTCCACCGGGAGATCATTGGCGCCGGAATTAGGCAGATCATTCGTTTCATGAATGGTAACGCTCAGTGCAGGATTGCCCTGCATCTGTTGCAGGCGCTCAAGGGCTTGCCTGCCGCGCTCGCGCTTGATCGGGTCATGGGAATCGGCGAGGCGCTGGAGTTCGTCGAGCACGCAGCGGGGAATAATCAGCGAGGTGCTCAGAAAACCCGTGGCACAGAGCTCCGGGAGGAGCCCGTCGATAATGATGTTGGAGTCGACCAGCAGGGGATCTTCCTGGGTGTTCACCCGGCGGAAGCGCACGTATGGGATGAGCAGGGAGAGTTCATCGCGGTTGCTCTGGATGGCGAGCATTGTGCCGAAGTAAGCGCAGGTGGCGTAGGTGATGAGGCTGCTCAGCCATTGCACGTCGTCGCTGGTGTTGCGCAGAATATTCGAGGCGAGCAGTAACCGGGCAAAGATGAAGCCTGTCAGCAGCCCGAACGTGGCCGAGGAGAAAACGCGGAGGGAAATGCCCTTGAGCAATCGATCCGCCAAGACGATGACGAGCCCGAAAGCCGCGCCAAAAGCGCCGCCGCTCATTGTGGAGGAGAGTTCATGCTCGCCCAGAATGAGGCCCATGCAGGTGCAGAACGTTACGAAGAGGGATCGCAACAGATTGATTGTGCGGAGGGGGGTCATGAAAAGCAGGGCTTACGCATCTAAAATTGGAATTGGATAAAGCGGTATGTCGGCTCCCGTTCAAGTGTCTACGGGGGAGCTGTGAGGGGAAATTGTGAGGTATGAGTTATGAAGTATGAATGATCAGCGCAGAGGGGGCGTGTGATCCGTCGCTGGGATTGCCGGCGACAAAGGGGGCTGCGGTGCAAATATCTACGGGCGCACCTATCGGCGCACTGCGGGTGCGACCACCGGGACGGGGCGGTCTTTATAAAATAAAGGGCCGGAACGCCGCAGATTGGAGAGGAACGCCTTGAGGTTGCCGGCGCTTTCCGGATCGGAAATCAGCGTCCCCAGCGGGCCGTTGCCGTCACTGATTTTTTTAACGAGTGTCCTGCCCGAGTCCACCAGACCTTTCGCGGAGTCCATGGTTTTTGTTGCGCTTTCAGCGGTCTTCCTGATATCAGCAATCGCCAAGCGCAAGTCTCCCGCAGCGCTATCCACGGTCTTCATCGTCGTTTTCGCCGAGTCCACAACCTCCTTGGCGCTGATGAAAATGGGTTCGAGCTTTTGCGAGCTGTCGCTGAAATTCGTGGAGGCCTCTTTGAGCTTTTTAAACGTCTCCTCAATATTGGCGATGTTGGTCTTGCTCAGCAGCCCCTCGTCGATCGTCTTTCGGATCTTATCGATTTCGGCCATCTCGCGGCGGATGTCGTCCATGGCCAAACCGCCTTTGACCATGAGATCGTCCATGTTCGAAGCGCGGGAGCCCTTGATGAGTTCGTTGGGCTGCGCCACGTCGCCCGGGTCGAAGTTGGCTTGCGGGATGACGTCGACATAGCGGTCGCCCATCAAGCCCGAGCTGCCGATGACGAAGTCGGATTTGCGCGGGATTTTGACGTCGTCCCGGATGCTCAGGGCCACTTGGACCGTATACGAATGTCCCACGAGCTTTGGGATTTCGGACACGTAGCCAATGCGCGCGCCGGCGAGGAGGACATCGGAATCTTTGACCAAGCCGCTGGCATTTGGGAATTCTACGACGATCTCGTATTTTTTCTGAAAGCTTTGCCCGACCTTGCCGAAGGTCACGACCATGCCGGCGATAAAGGTGAATCCGATGAGGAGAAAGAGGCCGACGTAGACCTCGGTGTTTTTACGTTCGTTGCTCATGACTGGCTTGGGCTTTCTTAGTCGGGATCTCCGGAGCGGCCTTCGATAAAGTCCTGGATGACAGGGTCTTGGGATTGCCGAAGTTGGTCGGGAGTCCCCAGGAAATAGATCCGCCCTTCGTAAAGATACGCGATGCGATCGGCGGTATGATAAGCGGTTTTCATATCGTGGGTGACGACCACGGAAGTCATGCTCAGTCGCTTTTGCAAGCGGCGAATCAGGCGGTTGATGGAGTCGCTCGCAATGGGATCCAGCCCCGTGGTGGGTTCATCAAAGAGAATGTATGCCGGCCGCCCCACGATCGTGCGGGCCAAGCCCACGCGTTTGCGCATGCCGCCGCTGAGGTTTTCGGGCATTTTTTTCTGTTCGCCCTCCAGGTCCACCATCTCAAGGGCTTCGGCTACTTTTTGGTCGATGATGGCGGGATCTTTGAGCCCGGCTTCGCGCAGGGGAAAGGCGATGTTTTCGCCGACATTCATCGAGTCAAAAAGTGCGCCGCTTTGGAAGAGGATCCCCACTTTCTTGCGGATCGCGCCGAGTTTGCCGCTCGGGCAGGTTGGTGATGTTTTCTTGGTCGATCCAGACCTCGCCCCGCGTCGGTTTCATCAAACCCACAAAATGCTTGAGCAGCACGCTCTTGCCTCCGCCCGAACGCCCCAAAATAACGCAGGTTTCACCGGTGCGAATTTCCAGGTCGATCCCGCGAAGGATTTGCTGGGTGCCGAGGGTTTTATGAAGGTTTTTGACGGTGATCACGACGCGAGGGAAAACGCTAATCCGCAGATTAACGGGCACGAATTAAAGCAGATTTTCAGAGCCGTCTTGGCTGCGGACGACGGCCGAGGGGATGGGAAAGGCCATTGTGAGTGCATTTGTGGGGCCTCACCGCCTGGCTCCGACCTGGAAATCTGTGTGAAGCTGCGTAAATCTGTGGATATAACTTTGAAGAAATGGAGTGAATCGGTCGATAGCTCCAAGAAAATGGCAGCGAATCGGTGGATGGTTTTGATTAGTTGCGGCTCCTCGGGAAGGGCTTAAATGCCGCCCGGGAAAAAGATGTTGAGCGCAAAGGAGAGGAAGAAGTTGACGATCAAAATCGCCAGCGAGCTGATCACCACAGCCTCAGTCGGGGCGCGCCCGACGCCGACGGCGCCTTCCTTGGCGTTGAGTCCCTGGTGGCAGGCGATGAAGACGACGAGGATGGCGAAAAAGAATCCTTTGGTCAGGGCCATCTTGATGTCGCGCGCGCCGGTGAATCGGACCATGGCGTCCCAATAATAGGCTTGCGAAATTCCGAGCACTCTGGTGCCGACGAAATAGCCGGCCATGGCGCCCAGGCCGCAGCATTCGGCGACGAGCAGGGGCATGGAAAACATCAATGCAATGGCGCGCGGCACCACCAAATAGTCGATGGGATGCACCCCCAGCGCCCGCAGCGCATCGATCTGTTCGGTCACTTTCATCGTGCCGATTTCCGCCGCAATCGCCGCTCCCACCCGGCCTGCCACCATCAGCCCCGTGAGCACCGGCCCTAATTCCCGGAACATGGACACCGCCACCACGGCACCCACGGCCGATTCCATGCCGATTCGGTGAAATTGAAAGTAGGTCTGCGCCGCGAAAACCGCGCCTGTGAAGCCCCCGGTGACGATGACCACCAATTGTGAGCGGAACCCGACTTCCACGATCTGGCGAAAAAGCAGGCGCCAGCGGATGGGCGCGACGAAGAGCGCCACGCATGTCTCATAGAAGAGCGTAGCGAGTTCGCCCAGGTAGCGACAAATCGAAAGAGCTGAGTGCCCTATAAACCAGAACATGCGGACGCTTCTCTAAGCGCTCCGAGCCGGTACGTCTAGGGGCAAGCTCAGGTCTTCGCGCTTTGTTCTCGCTGTGACTTGCCGAATCCCAACCCCATGCTCTTTGCTGCGAATGGGCGTTTTAACTCCGTTTGCTCAGGTTCCCAGGCAGGCGCGCAGGATTGCGGGCCGCCGCTTTTAAAGGCGCTGGGTTTTGTTTTTCGGATTGGGATTGAGCGCCGTTGGCACTGTACCCACGATCCGCGGGTCGAGCCCGATTTTGCGGAAGACCGCACGCACTTCCTGAATGGTGAGGGCAGCGGCCTCAAACTCCAGATAAACAATGTCGTGATTGCTATCTACTTTGTATCGTAATCCCGGGACTGACTCGAACTCCAAATCGAGTTCCAAGATTTTTTCCAAGTTCCGAACACCAGCGGCGTAGACCTCGAGATCGAACATATTACCCGGGGGGGGGCTGTGAATTAAGTGCTGACTTTAGGATGTTGCCCCCCCGTGTGGC
>JAYTYG010000488.1:0-6505 GCA_043742585.1 Spartobacteria bacterium | reverse complement strand
GGCCGGCAGGTGGGCGATACTCGCGAGGAAGGTGACAGTGATGTAGGTAAAGGTTGGCTTCATTGGGTTATTGGATAAAGTCGGGGTCGGTCGTGGATTGTCTCACGGTCATTCGTCTGCGTGGCCAGTTGGAGGACGCGCGTAACGCGCCGTGAATCCGAGCGCCGCTCCTTGCGACGCGGCTCGCGTGGTTCATGAGCGCATCAATTTACCTTCGCCACACCTGGCGGGTTCCATTTGCCATTCAGTGCGTCGGGCTGTGGCGCATACATGCGCAATAACAGGTTGAATGACCCTTTGCGTGTGGGCAGTCAGTTGGATTGCGCGGATGCTGCGCAGCCGGTAACGAGGACTGCGGCCAGCAGGGTGCTCTTGATTTTCATGTTTGTTTTCCTTTCGATTTTGAAGTCGCGGGCCTGCCGGAAATGCAAGCCCGCGCATTTCACAATCGAAACGGTGTTACTCCCGAGCCGCTTCGACCTTCTTCGCGGCCTCCTCGAGTTTCTTGATGTCCTCGGGCGAGAGCTTCGGACGGTCGATCTTAAGGGTCAGTTTGTTGAGCTTCGCGGTGAGCGGGAACGGCACCTGATAGTCTTTTTCGTCCACGCCGGTGAGCGTGTCGGAGCCGATATCGAAGGATTCGTCGAACTGGAGTAGGAGCGGGATGGTGTGCGCCATCTTATGGGTGGCGACTTCCTTGCCATCCACCTTCAGCACGCCGGTGCCGCCTTGGCCGATGCCGCTGACGTTATTAAAGGCGAGAGTGGCGGCACCCATGCCGTCGTATTTGAAGTCGAACTCAATACTATGTTTGCCGGGGGCCAGCGCGTCCGGGCCTTCCCATTTCACATTCTGGAGGCCGAACAGATTCCAGTTCCACACCGGCTTGCCCTTGAGGATATAGAAGCCGTAGCCGGCGAAACGGCCGCCGCAGGTCACGATCATGCCTTCGGCCCCGCCTTCCGGCACGGTGAGGTCTGCGGTGACGGTGTAGGAGGTATTCAGCAGCGACGGCGAGTCGCCAAGCGGCAGGCCCTTCATCGGGCTCGTGTAAACGAACTCGCTGCGGCCGGCGGTGATGTTGGGCCGCGGCTGGGCGATACGCGTCGCGACCGAGGTGTCGAGCGGGAGGACTTGATACTTCTTCGCTTCTTGCAAAAAGAGCTCCTTCAGTTCCTCGACTTTCGCTGGGTTTTTGGCCGCGAGGTCTTCGGACTGCGAGTAGTCCTTGGTAAGATCAAAGAGTTCCCACGTGGCATTGTTCAGCGGGTCGGGATTGCCGGCGCTCGCGAGGACCCACGGCGGGCGCACGACTTTCGTCGAGGCCATCCAGCCTTCGTGATAGATGGCGTGGTCGCCCATCATCTCGAAGTATTGCGTCTTGTGCTTGGACGGGGCCTTAGCGTTTTTTGCGTCGAAGGTATAGGCAAAGCTGGTGCCTTCGATCGCCGACTGTTTGATGCCGTCCACGACCTCGGGCTGCGCGATGCCGCACGCTTCGAGGATGGTCGGCACGATGTCGATGACATGGGCGAACTGGCTGCGCACGCCGCCGAGTTCTTTGATGTGGCCGGGCCAGGACACCGCCATGCCCTGCCGGACGCCGCCGAGGTGCGACGCGATCTGCTTGGTCCAACTAAATGGCGTGCAGAAGGCCCAGGTCCACGGGATGGCCATGTGGTTGTAAGTATGCTCGCTGCCCCAGAGCGGCTCAAATTTCTGTGAAACCGCAAACGGAATGTTCACGCCATTCAGGGACGCGATTTCATTGAAGGTGCCGTGCATGGTGCCCTCGGCGCTCGATCCGTTGTCGCCGCTGACGTAGATGATGAGCGTATCGTTCAGCTTGCCCATGTCCTCGACGGCCTGGATGACCCGGCCGATCTCGTAGTCGGCATAAGCGAGGTAGGCGGCATAGACTTCCACCTGCGTGATGTAGAGTTTTTGTTCCTCGGGCTTCAGCGAATCCCACTCGGGCAGCAAGTCCTTCGGCCACGGCGTCAGCTTCGCGTCCGGGGGAATCACGCCGAGCTTTTTCTGGTTCTCGAAAATCGTGTCGCGCAGCTTGTTCCAGCCACCGTCGAAAAGGTGCATGGCGTGAATCTTGTCGATCCACTCCTTGGTTGGATGATGCGGTGCGTGCGTCGCGCCGGGCGCGAAGTAGCAGAAGAATTTTTTGGCTGGGTCGATCTGGTTCAGTTCGTTGAGCCGACCAATGGCGTCGTCGGTCATCGCGGTCATGAGGTTCCACGTGCCCTCGGGCTTGCCGTCGAAAGGATAGATCTGGGTGGTGTTGCGGAAGAGATTCGGCTGCCACTGATTCGTATCGCCGCCCATGAATCCGTAGAAGTATTCAAAGCCCATGCCCGTCGGCCACTGGTCGAATGGTCCGGCCTGGCTGCACTGGAAGGTTGGCGTGTTATGATTTTTGCCAAACCACGAGGTCGCGTAGCCGTTGTCCTGCAGGATGCGCCCGACGGTCGCCTTGTCCTTCGCGATGACACTGTTGTAGCCGGGAAAGCCGGTCGCTTGCTCGGACACGACGCCAAAGCCCGCGGAGTGATGATTGCGCCCCGTGATGAGCGCGGCGCGCGTGGGTGAGCAAAGCGCCGTGGAGTGCATCTGCGTGTAGCGCAGGCCGCCTTTCCCCACGCGATCCAGCGCCGGCGTGGGAATGAGGCCGCCGAAAGTGCTCGGCGCGGCGTAGCCCACGTCGTCAGTCAGGATTAGTAGCACATTCGGCGCGTCCTTCGGCGGGACGGTGCGCGGCGCCCACCATGCCTTCGACTGTATGGAGCCATCTTTAATCACGCCGCCGAATTTCGGATCGGGCGCGGGGAGTTGTTTGCCGTCGATCGAAGTCGTTGCACTGGGTGAACCGGGCGTGCCGGTGATTTGTTGCGCGCTTGTAATTCCTGCGGCCGTCATCAATACGGTCGCCGCGAGCCATGCAATTTTGCAGAGTAGTTTGTTTTTCATGGGTGTGTTTTGTCGAGTGGGTGCTTCCTGAAAAGGGGTTCGTCATCATGTCCCCGGCGTGAAGCCGATCGGCGAGATGGAGGCGCGTTCGGCGATGGTCATGCGCGGGCCTTCGCGCGGCTTGGTGCCGAAGCGTTTCGCCCCCTCCCATCCATGCTGATCGCGATACCAAGCCCGACGAGCTCCCCCGTCCACGCGCCGACGTGAACTGACTCCCTTGGTCGGTGTTGAAGATATCCGGCAGGCGCTTGGTTTGCGCCACAGCGGCACGCAGTGCATCCTGACGGAAGACGAGCCAAGTGCTAACTGGAGAGCCGGATGCGGGAAATCCGCCAGTCCGGTTCGGAGGGCGGGGCGGGGAGTAATATCCCCGTTTCTACCCCCTATAATTGGCCGGTGGTGGAGGCTTTGCGACCACACCGGAGCAGGCGCGAAAATACGGGTGGCACGCCGGAGGTGTGCGGGAGGCCGAGGGAAGTCATCGGGGGTTGTTGCGTCACATGTAGGCAGCATTCCCAAACCACCTCCGGGGTGCCGCTCATTCCCCGCCTATTTCCGGTGGGGTCGCAAAGCCTCCACCACCGGCTAGTATCTTGGTACGCCTCCTGCGTGGCTGGAATTTGGGCAATTTTCGTAAATGGCCCGCAGGACCGAAGCGTCACCCGAAGGTTCTCCGCCACTGATGGGGAAATGGGCAAACACCAGCCTGGAGCTCCAGTTGAACCCGGGAGGGAGGGCGCTTTACTCGGTGGGGGGGCGTTTTTGCGGCCCGAATTTTACCTTAACTGATCCGGCCGGTGCGGTAATCCAAGGGGGAAACGCCGGTGACTCGTTTAAACACTTTGGAGAAGACGAACGCGTCCGAATAGCCCAGCTCCTGGGCGATGGTTTCGAGTTTTTCCCCGCCCCTGTCCAGCTTCGGGAACGCTGCGTTGATGCGCATTGCGGTGAGTTGCTGCATCGGAGTGCGCCCCAGTTCCGCATGGCAAACGCGCCGGAGATGTTCCTCGCTCATGCACGCCGCCTCGGACATGCGCCTTGCCGGCCACGGCTCCGACAGGGATTGATTGACCCGTGTCCAAAGCGCCTGGAGTCGGCTCTCGGCCTGAAACGGTTGCGTCAGGCGCTGGGCGCTTGCTGCGATGAGTTCCCCCCAGCAATGGAGCAGCGCTGGACTGCCCACGCCGAGCCATTCCCGCTGGAAGCCCAGGATGGAATCGGCCAGATCTGCGCCGCCCTGGGTCCGGACCGGGGACGCGGCGCCGACCATGGGACGCGCGCCCCTGGCTTCTTCGTAGCGAACCCAAGCCACCTTCCAGGCTTTTTCGCGATCGGTGCGAAACGCATTGAGCACACGGGGCGGGGCCATGCAAACGGTTCCGGCGCTCACCCGCTGCCAAGTGCCTTCCAATAGCGCCAGCCCGCTCCCTTGGATGCACACCATTAAAAAGCTCCCTTGAGGGAGAAGCCTGACCCGGCCGTATGGAGGAAGCGCCTCATCGATCCCGATTCGCGCGATTCTGTGAGGCTCGAAATTCCGGAATTGCTCAGCGGTCACGCGCCAGCAGCGTGAGCGTTCCCCATCCACGGTGCTTTCGAGCATGTTGATGTGGGTTTGAGACATGGAGGGCGGGGGGACACTACGCCTATATTCCAAAGCGTGAAATGGGTAAAATATGCAGCCTTTTTTCCGTGTAAACCGTGCGGCACGCAGCCAGGGATCGACGCCGGATGGCAATGCGTAGAAAGTCTGCCCGTTAATGCCGGGGCCGCCCGGTAGTCGCGACTCCATCCCTCAATCCGCCAAGGATCTCGCCGCTGAGATCCACGCCCTGCTCGGCCAACTTTCCCTCCTCTAAATCATGATGCCCCAGCCCTTCTCCCTGCTCTCCAAGTCCTGGCCGTGTGCCCTCGCGGCGATGGTCTGCGCCACCCAGGCGTTTGCTGCCGCCGTGCCGCTCTTTGACGGCAAAACCCTCGGCGGCTGGGAGTCGCCGACCCCGGCTTTTTGGAAGGTAAAGGACGGTGCGCTGACAGGCGGGACTGGTGAAAATGTGCCGTATAACGATTTTCTGGCGACCAAAAAGTCGTATTCGAACTTTGTGCTGAAGCTCAAAATCAAGCTCACCGGCGACCCCGGCACCGGGCTGATCAATAGCGGCATTCAGATCCGCACCCAGCGGATTGCCGGCGGGCACGAAGTCAAAGGGTATCAATGCGATTACGGCGAGCCGACCTGGTATGGCGGCATTTACGATGAAGGTCGGCGCAATCGGTTCATCGCGCCCGCCGACATGGCGAAACTCAAGCCGGTCATCGCGGCCTCAGGCTGGAACGAATACGTCATCCGGGCCGAAGGCAAGCGCATCCAGACCTGGATCAACGGCGTTCAAGGCGTGGATTACACCGAGGCGGAAGAGAAGATCGCCAGCGACGGGATTATCGCCATCCAGTTGCATAGCGGCGGCAACACGATCGTGCAGGTCAAGGATATCCAAATCCAGGAGCTCCCGCCGACGCCGGGCCTGCCCACATGGAGCTCTTTAAGTGCAGCCGCGCCGGTCAAAGCCGCCACGGAAGGCAACGCCCCGGAAACCCCGGCGAAAACGCCGCAGGAAGAGCGCGCGCAATTGATTGTGCCCGAGGGGTTTGAAATCGAGCTGGTCGCGGCGGAAGACATGGATGCCAAAATCGGCAAATTCGTCCCGATCACGTTCGATCCGAAGGGCCGGTTGTGGACGACCACCTGCTTGGAATACCCGGTTGACGGCAACGAAGACGTTTCCCTGGCCGAAGCGCTCTACGCCGGCAAAGGGCAGGATAAAGCGCTGGTTTACGAGCGGGACGCTTCCCAGCCCACGGGCTACGCGGCCAAGCCCAGGATCATGGCGGACGGGCTCGCCATTCCGACGGGAATTCTACCCTACAAAAACTCGTTTTATGTTCTGCATGGGCACGAGCTCTGGCAGTTTGAGCAACCCAAAACCGGGGCCTTGGGGCAGAATCCAAAGACGGTGCTGACCGGGTTTGGCGTGGACGATTCGCATCTTTTTCCGCACCAGTTCACGCGCGCCCCCGGGGGCTGGCTGTGGCTGGCGCAAGGCGCTTTCAATAACAGCCGTGTGCGCCGCCCGGAGGAGCCTGTGGATAAAGCGGTGGTGTTTAACAAAGCGCGCATGGCCAAGTTCCGGCCCAATGGCGCGCAATTTGAGGGCATGAGCACGGGGCCGTGTAACATGTGGGGGCTGGCCATCAGCCAGGAAGGCGAGCCGTTCACGCAGGAAGCCAATGACTTCGGCTACTCGGTCATGCCTTACCATGAATACGCCAACTACCCGGGCTTATCCAACGGCCTCTTCAAATCGTACGCCCCGCCTTTCCCCAGTATCGCGGGGGACGTGCGCCTCGGCGGCACCGGCCTCAGCGGCCTGGCGCTTACGGACAAAAATGGAGTGTATCCCGAGCCCTGGTCGGACGTGATGCTGGTGGCCAATCCGATCACCAGAAAGATCAACGCCGTCAAGAT
>JAYTYG010000487.1:0-3141 GCA_043742585.1 Spartobacteria bacterium | reverse complement strand
CAGTTCCGCCAGGAGTGCCGCCAGGAGGGCCCTCAGGAAGGGCGCGAGGAGGGCCAGGTTTTGGCTCAGCAAGGCGCGGTGCTTGAGGCGTTGCAGATCCGCTTCGGGCACGTCCCGGAAACGAGCCGGGGCACAATTCTGGGGATCACAGACGCGGCCCGGCTGCATTTGTTGCTCAGTGAGGCGATCCGCTGTGCCAGCTTGGACTCTTTTGCGCGCGCGCTCGCGGGCGGGTGAGTCGGGGCGCATCGCCGACTCTTTACAAGCGCAGCGCCATGGGCGCCCTAATTATGAAGGATGAGGGATGAATGCTGAAGCGGTTCCGTCGCGTAATGGGCGGGTCGCGGTGCCAGCGAAAAGGCCAGCGAAAAGGTCAGCGAACTCCACGCGCACTTCAATGTTCAGATTTGAAATTCGCGGTCTGGGCTGGCTGGGACTTGGGATTGGCGAGCTCGGCGACTGATGTCACCAGATGCGCAGGGATGATTGGCTTGATCAGATGCGCTTGGAATCCGGCGCGCAGCGTCCGCTCGCGGTCCTCGGAGCGGGCATAGGCAGTAAAGGCGGCGGCTGGGGTGAGGCGGCCGGCATCCAGCGCGCGCACCCATTTGAGGAACTCGTAGCCGTCGTGAACCGGCATCCCGATGTCGCATAAAATCACGTCTGGTGGTTGGGCCTGGAAAAGTGCAAAGCCGTCGAGGGCGCTGCTGGCGAGCAGGACTTTGCCGCCTTCGGCTTCGATCACGCGACTGACCAGATGGCGATTGTCGAGTTCGTCGTCAATCACAAGAACGGTAATCCCGGTGAGGCAGGCGGCGGCTGGGGGCAAACAGTCTGGGGCCCGGGCGGTGCTGGGTGAGAGCGGCGGAGTCGTGAGGGAGCGCGGGCAGGGTGATGGTGAAAGTGGAGCCGAGTCCTTCGCCGAGGCTAAGGGCGCGGACGCAGCTGTCGTGGAGTTCAGCCAGTTGTTTAACGAGTGAAAGGCCGATGCCAAGTCCGCCCTGGCGGCGGGTGGTGGTGGCGTCTTCCTGCCGAAACCGGTCGAAGACATGGGGAAGGAACTCCGGGCTAATACCCTGGCCGTTGTCCGAGACGCTGATTTCGGTGTTCGGGCCGACACGTTGGAGGCGGACGATGACTTGGCCCTGGGGCGGGGTGAATTTGACGGAATTGGTGAGGAAATTCCACACCACCTGTTGCAGTCGATCTGGATCACCGTTGACCGGGCCCGGCGCCACCGGATCGAGAGCGGTGAGAATCTCGATGGACTTGGCGTCGGCGGCGGGGCGCACTGCGGCGATTGCGGCGGCGATAATTCCGGCGAGCTCGACCCGCTGCAGATCGAGCCGGAGCTGGCCGGATTCAATTCGGCTCATGTCGAGCAGATCCTCGATGAGTGTGGCCTGGGCGCGGGTATTGCGTGCGATGACTTCAATGCCTTCTTCGAGAATCGAGGGATTATTGCCGCAACGCTTTAGCAATTCGGCCCAGCCTAAAATCGCGTTGAGCGGGGTGCGGAGCTCGTGGGAGAGAGTCGAGAGAAACTCGTTTTTCATGCGGCTGGCGCGTTCGGCTTCGCTGCGGGCGGCCCGTTCCGAGAGCAATAGGTGTTCGCGTTCGGCTTCCGCGCGGCGCCGTTCCGAGACGTCCTCGGAGAGGATGATGATGTCGGCTGGGTGTGCGTGAGATTCGCGGGTCAACGCCACGCGGTTTTTGACCCAGACCACGCGGCCGTCTTTGCGGATGTAGCGTTTTTCAATATCGAAGGCGGGCAGCGTGCCGCTGTGCATTTGGTCATAGGAGTCTGTCGGACTTAGGCCGTTTTTGGCCAAAACAGGCACTTTCCGACCATGGCAATGCCACTGAAACACAATAAAAACGCGATAGCGGGCATCCTGGAGCGTCGCGTTTCATACGCATACGTAAGTCCGACAGGCTCCTAGGGATTCTTTGTGCTCTTTGTGTTCTCTGTGGCTAAAGTCGCGGCTGGCTTTAGATCTGCCACACCGAACCCATGCGCATCGCCATCTACGGAGGCAGCTTCGACCCTATCCATCACGGACACCTGATACTGGCCAGGGACGCCCTCGAGCGATTAAAGCTCGATCGTGTGCTCTTTGTGCCCGCCGCCATCTCCCCGCATAAACCCGGGCGGCGCCCCGCGCCAGCCGGCTTGCGGCGCGAAATGATTGCGGCGGCGATCGCCGGCGAACCGGCGTTTGAGCTCGACGACTGCGAGCTTTCGAGGGAAGGCCCAAGTTACAGCATCGACACCGCCGAATATCTGCGCGCGCGGTTTCCCGGGGCAACGCTGCTTTATCTTATTGGGCAGGACAACGTGGCGTTGCTCGCCACCTGGCGGCGGATCGAGGACTTGCGGGAGCTCGTAGAGTTTGTGGTATTCGACCGCGGGGCAGACACAGCGGGCGAGGGGCTGAATCGGCGTCTGGATATTTCGGCGACAGAAATTCGCCAGCGGGTTGCGCGAATGGTTTCGATCCGGTATCTCTTGCCGGACGCCGTGAGAGATATCATCGAGCGGCATCAACTTTACCAGGAGATCACCCATTAAATCCGAACAGCTCGCCCAAATCATCGCCACCATCGCAGCCGACAAAAAAGCGGAGGACATCCTCGCCATTGATTTGCGAGGCATATCGACATTCACCGACTTTTTTGTGCTGTGCTCAGGCACGTCGGAGCCGCACTTAAAGGCGATCACCAGCGAGCTGCAGGAGCGATTGCACAAGGAGCATAATGTCCGGGCGACCACCATTGACGGGTTGCCGAGCAGCCACTGGGTGGTGGCGGATTTTTCCGACGTTGTGGTACACGTTTTTCACACCGAAAAACGCGGGCTTTACTGCCTGGAAGAACTTTGGAGCGCCGCGCCGCGCCTGGCGCTGACGCTATAGGTCATGGTTCCCGGCGGGTTTGGCCCGGATACTGCATGAAGGGCGGACCCCGTGAATTTTCCGCCTTCCGCAACTCCCCCTCCCCTCCCATTGGACGATCCGGCCCGGCTTTGGGCGCTGAGACGGCTGATGCTGTTGGATTCACCGGCAGAGGCCAATTTCGATCGACTCACGCGGCTAGCCGCTAAAGTTATCGACGCCCCGGTGTGTCTGATCTCGCTGGTGG
>JAYTYG010000486.1:0-3376 GCA_043742585.1 Spartobacteria bacterium | reverse complement strand
GCCCGCGACTCTTTTTCTTTTTTAGATCTAGTGAGCTTTTTTCCCGTCAGCCTCGCTGCAGTCGATGGGATCGCGACTCAGTGGGAAGATCCCACCGTCATCGTCCTCAAACTCTTGGGGATCTTCGTGCTAGTATTCCTCAACGGCTTCTTTGTCGCCGCGGAGTTCGCCCTGGTCAAAATCCGCGGCAGCCAACTCGACGCCCTAGCCGACGAGGGCAATCGCGCTGCGGGTCGGGCCCGAAAAATCACGGAAAACCTGGAGGCCTACCTCTCGGCGTGTCAGTTGGGGATCACGCTGGCGAGCTTGGGCTTGGGATGGGTGGGCGAACCCTTTCTGGCGCAAATCGTGCAGCCCACTTTCGCCCATCTGGGGATCGTTTCCGAAGCCGTGATTCGGCCGGTGTCATTTGCGTTGGCGTTTTCAGGCATCACCTTCCTGCACATCGTGCTGGGCGAACAGGCGCCGAAGATCTTCGCCATCCGCAAGCCGGTTCCTGCGACGTTGGCCGTTAGCGGGCCGCTAGCGCTTTTCTATGCAATTTTTAAACCAGCGATCTGGTTTCTCAATGTTTCGTCTAATGCACTTTTAAAGAAAGCATTTCGCATCGATCCCGTTAGTGAGCATGAGTTAGCTCATAGCGAGGAGGAGCTACGCGTCATTCTTTCCGAAAACGCCGATTCCCGCGATGTCTCGTCCCTGGGCAAAGAGATCCTCATTAACGCGCTCGATATGCGCCGCCGCGTGGTGCGCGATATCACCACGCCGCGCGGCGAGGTCACGTTCCTCAATACCGAGGACAGCTTTGAGGAAAATCTCAAGGTCGCCCAGGAGTCCCGGCACACCCGGTTCCCGCTGTGCGAGGGGCATCTGGATAACACCATCGGCTCCGTCCACATCAAGGATCTGCTGAACTTGATGCGCGAGCCGCAGCCGGATTTGCATAAGATCAAACGCGACATCTTTCCCGTCCCGGAAATGATGCCATTGGAAAAGCTGCTTTCCTTTTTCCTCAGTAAACACGGGCATCTGGCCTTGGTGGTCGATGAATTCGGCGGCACCGTGGGGATCGTCACCCTCGATAACGTGCTGGAGGAGCTGGTGGGCGATATTCAGGACGAGTTCGATGCGGACAAGCCCGAGCTGCGCCGGGTCAACGACGGGGAATTTATCATTGAAGGTTCACTGGGCCTTTACGAATTGAACGATTTGATCGGCCTGGAGTTGGAAAGCGCCGATGTGAGCACGGTGGGCGGCTATGTCACCCATGTCATCGGGCATCTGCCCAAGCAGGGCGAGCAGACCCGGGTTGAAGATTATTTGGTGACCATCACGCAGACCGATGGCCGACGCGTGGTGCAGTTGCATTTCAAGCGTCAACCCGCCGAGGGCTAGCGCGCGGAGCGTTTGTTACGCGTTTTGCCAGTCTTACCTGGCGCCGGGCTGGGCCGGAGCAGGTCGGAGAGAAAATCGGACGTCTCCCCGGCGCTGTGGGGCGCGCCTTGACTGACGGGGCCGGGATTGGCAGGGGTGGCAAAAGGCGATGCGACATTGTCGGTGCGCATTTTGCGGAGGGTGATCTCAACAATATCGGACAGATAATAGCTATCGAGGATACGAGCGATGGCGTTTCTCACATCGAGCATTAGCATGTGTAAACCGCAATACTCTTCCTCCGGGCAGCTGCAGCGTTCATACGCGGTCTGGCTCACACAGGCGATGGGCGCCAACGGGCCGTCGATGAGCCGGACGATTTGGCCGAGGCTGATGTCCCCGGGTGGTTTGGCTAGAAAGTAGCCGCCCTCTTTTCCGCGCCGCGTGCTGATATAGCCAGCCGCTTTGAGCTGCGCGAATATCTGTTCCAGAAACTTGACCGGCAGCCGTTCTTTTTCCACCAATTCGCTCACCTTGAGCAGCGGTCGCCCCAGCTCCTTCGCGATGCCCAGGTCGATCATTGCGCGCAAGGCGTATTCGCCGCGTTTGGAGAGCTTCATTCGGGGCTGCAATGTGTTCCTCACTTAGTCGGTATACACAAGGGCGAAATGTCATCGCGCAGTCCGGCTCGGGCGTCGGCTTGGCAGTGGGGGCATCTGCCCGTGCCTTGACGCAAGTGGGCGGCTTCGCGCAGGGTGCCGATCCTATGATGATTTCACGCGTCTTGACGGCTGTCGTGCCGCTTATTTTTTTAGCCGCCTGCGCCAGTGTGGTCGAGGGCACCAATAAGACTCTGCAGGTCAGCAGTCGGCCGACCGGCGCGTTGATCAAGCTCGACGGGGCGACCCGCGCCATGACCCCGGGCGTCATCCAAGTCTCTACCCGCACCGAGCACACGGTTTGTGTGGAGCTCCCCGGTTACGTCCCATACCAGGTGCGGATCACCCGTAAAATCAGTCCCTGGGAATTGGGAAACATCTTCACCGGGGGCGGTCCCGGAGTTGCGTTTGATGCGCTCACAGGCGCCGTCTACCACTTGGAGCCCAGTCATATAGATGCCGAGCTCCAGCGCATCCGGAAATAGCCCGCAGCGGACACGAACGAGGAGTTAGGAATTATGAAGGATGAATGATGAATGATGAGGGATGAAGGAAAGAGGGATGACTGAAGAGGAATGAATGAAGGAAATCAGTAGCCTTCGGCATTTCATTTCTCTGCGACTCTGCGTTAAAAAGTTTCCCGTCGATGGATGCCCCGCTTACCGACGATAGCTACATTCAAGCCGCTACTCAAAAGGGATATGGCGCAGAAAAAACGCTGATAGTTAACAGCAGTTTATCGAGGTCTGCGTTGCTTCGCTTTTTGATAGCCGATTTGCTGCCGCCAGGAACAGATGCATCCCAGATTGCCAAGGCAACACTTCGCCTTTACTCTCCAAGCAAGCCGATCGGCACTGGCTCTATCACCTTTCATAAAATTCTTGCTGACTGGGACGAGCTAACCGTCAGTGGATCCAATTTTCCCGCAAGTAGCTACGAGTCAAAGTCGTTTACAGAAGCATTGGTGACCGACATTCATCAAGCTGGTTATCTGAGCGTCGATGTCACGGATCTCGTAATGGCGTGGGTCGCTAAACCTTCGGTTAATTATGGTATTGCTATCCGGTCGAAAGGTGCAATTGCCGTCGGGTTTGATTCAAAGGAAAGCGGAGGGAATCCCGCCGTAATTGACATCACGCTCGCTGGTCCAATTGGGCACCAAGGCGTTGCAGGCCCAGTAGGACTAACGGGACCCGCGGGGGTTGCGGGACCAATCGGAGCGACTGGATTAACTGGAGCTGTCGGGGTCGCTGGTCCCGTGCGCTGCGGCCGAGCGTTCGTTCGACCCCGAGCCGCTCGGTGACGCGATCAAGAAGCTCGAGCGCTGATCACTGACCGAGATC
>JAYTYG010000485.1:0-7847 GCA_043742585.1 Spartobacteria bacterium | reverse complement strand
AGTCCGCCAAGTAGCGAGGCTCGGTGCCCCGTATTCGGAACTAAAAACCGCAGAGAGCGCAGAGTTCTAAAGAGTTGCAGTGAGTGCGTGGGCTCTCCTGCAAGGTGTGCGCTTCAAGGGTTTGAAGCGCGCGATGTCGGCGTTATAGCCGCGCAATAAACCAACGATACTAAGATCGGGAGTGACACGGTTTTCAGAAGTGCCGGTGTGTGGTTCAGGTAATGCACCCCGATCAGCGCCAGACTGGTGTGGCCCACGGTGGCGAGAGTGGGCCAGATCCGGGGCCATTTCCACTGCGCCGATTTTCTGTGAACGAACAAAACCGAAAGCGACATGTAGAGCGTCATCACTGTGCTGTAGAAAGATTGAGTGAGTGCGGCCTTGAGTGCCGCTGTCGCATCGCCTTGTTGAACGTTGACGTAATACGCCCAGCCGCCCCACACGAAAAAAGCGAAGAGCATTGAGAAAATAATAACGGATTTAGATTTGGGCATTACGTTGATTTACCAAGAGCGAATGTGCGTGTCTGAGTGTGTCGCTGATTTTGCGCGTGGGAAGGAAGCAGGATGTGCAATATTTTTACAACCGACTCCACGCTCGCGCTGCTAGGTTGTCGCCATGTTGAAATCTAACATAGCTCCCTTGCTGAAGCTCGCCGCTGTTTTCGTTGCGCTCGCTGCCGTCGGTGGGGTCTCTCCAGTCAGAGCGGAATTCACGGTGCACGAATGGGGCACGTTCACGGTCCTCCACGGGTCGGATGGACAAGCGCTCCGCTGGTATCAGCCTTATCAGGATCAAAACAGCCTGCCGCCATTTGTGCATCGTGCGCCGCGTGGCAAGGGAAGTGACAATGGCGGGGTCATTGCGCGCATGGAGACGCCGGTGCTGTATTTCTATCCGGAGCAGAAAATGAACATCAGCGTGTATGTGTCGCTGCCTGCGGGCAGTTTATCCGAATGGTTTCCCAATGGCCCTGCAGCCAACACCGCTACCCATGGGTAATCCGACCAGTCTCCAATGGATCGGGCACCTGTTGCCGCCTGATTCCAGCATGGCCGCATTGATGCCCCATGCAGATGATGCCGCAGGGCGACATTATGATGCGGCGCGGGCGGTTTCCCTGGCTTGGCTTTTTCAATCGAGCCTGCCGCAGCCTATGCCGCTACTTACCGCCAAGGGCGACCCGCAGCCGATCATTCCACAGGTTGACCGGGTTATTTTCTATCGTGGTGGAGGCTATATCCAAATGCCCGCCAGGGTGGCCACGGAGGATGATCATACTTTTACCCTGACCGGCGACCGCAACTATTTGGTGAAGGCCTTCTTTGCCGTGCAGTCGACACCCAAGGGGATTGCGTGGCAGCGACTCGACGGCTTCGCGCTTCCTGCGGACGAGAATAAAGCACCCGTGACGACATTCGTTTTTCCGGACGCTGTCGCACGGGAGATCGCCATCCCCGCGCTGCGCAAGACGGTGATCGAGACCTTGGTTAAGGAAGGGCTGAGTTGCGAGGAGGCGGCCGCGATGGTCGAGACTTGGAACGATCTATGGTTCGGCGAAAGCGGCACCCGAGTGCTGTCGATTCAGCCCGAGGCATGGGTCGCGCAGACCGTGCCGCTCGCCATCGAGCCAGCGCCCGCGGAAGTCAAACGGGTTTATGTAGCGCGTCTGGAAATCCTCACCAAGGCGAGTGAAAACGGGCTGCTGGAACTCCTAGCGGATAAGAGTTCTCCCAAACAAGCCGCCCCGCGCCTGAAGGCACTGGCCTTGGGACGATTCACCGAAGGCGCGATTGAGCGTGCCCAGCAGATGCAAGCTTACAGCAATCGCGTCCGCTTGGCGAACATCACAGCGGCAGTCATTGCGGAGGAAAAGGCAGCCGGCGGTTCTGTTTCCCAGACCGCCCCCACGAACAGCCAGGCCGTGGTTTCAACGCCGCCGTAGAGGGTTTTGAGCGGCTGCCAAAAATAGTTTCCGCTGCGCGCCGGGTGCTGTGCCAGGTTCGCCTTCCGGAATCGCCGCCCCACTGCCGCTCCATCCGGCTGCCACCGGAGCCTCGCGGCCAGTCCGAATATCCGGTCGTGAGGCAGTTTCTTGGCCCGCTCGGTTCCCCGATTTTTGGCGCGACGGGACTGCTCCTGCGGGCGCTGGTGTTCTCAAGACCTCAGATACTTACCAAGGAATTCCGCGACCTTTGACTCATAGGGTTCTGGCTTGAATTTGTGCAGGTTGCAGTGGGCGGCGCCGTTGACTATCCAGAGCTCTTTTGGTTCAGGGGTGGCGTCGAAGATGCATTTTGCCTCGCTCAGGGGCGTGTGCTGATCGCTGGATCCTGACATGATCAGGATCGGACAATGCAATCCTGCCATTTCCTCAATGGGATGCAGTTGATTGGGTGATATCCCAAATCTGATGGGAAGTTGCCAGATCAGCAGAGGTGTTAGTGAACGGGTTAGTTTTCCAAAATGAAGGGCCAGGCGATTCGATATAGCTTCTTCGATAGTTGGATACATGGATTCAAGAATCACCGCATTGGGCGCAGGCTTGGGTTTTGAAAGGACGAGCGCTGCTGCGCCCAATGAAACGCCAATGACTCCAATGCGCTCCCTTGGTTGGTTGGCGGCCAGAAATGAGAGTGCAGCGCTAACCCCTTCCGCTTCGCGCGCCCCATAGGTAATGCGATCCCCACTGCTTTCCCCGTGGGCCGGTAGGTCAATGAGGAGGCTGCCATATCCCAGTTTGCGGAGGAATCTCGCGCGATCCACCATCTCCCTGCGATCCGAACGCACGCTGTGCAAGAGCAGCACGGTTCCCGATTTTGGCGCTCCTCGCAGCATCCAGCCATTCACGTGCCCGCCTGAGGCGGTGCGCATTTCCACCGGACTGGCGAGCAAGTCTTCCGGTGGTGCCCCAATGTTCCGATGTGCCGGGTGGCTGAGGAATTCCCCTGCCACAAGAATCCCCGCGAACACAACTATTGCGGAAACGCAAAGGATCGCCCGCGCACGGCTTACATATCTAAATTTCAATGTCATAGAAGATCCCCATATATCCCGACGCGATTAGGTCCCGGTGCGGATGGAGGCGCACGCGCGGTTCCGCCAAAGGACGAGCCCGGGCGCCACGTTTGAGGAAATTATGAATGATGAATTATGAGTGATGAACCTAAAGGCGGCGATGGAGTTGTGTGGATTCATGCGTAACCGGCTACTTTAGTGGGATGTGCAACAAACGCAGTCCCTATTTGCGGTTCCTCGCTGTTTCGAGTGGGTAACGGGTCGCGAGAAATATGGCAGCATATAGATTTTGACGTTATCCTAAATCCAGAGCTATTTAGCCGCATAGAACGCATAGAACGCAAAGATTTTGGGAGTTGCAGAAGTGTTTAGATTGCGGGTGCGGCTTAACACTTCTGTCACTTCATAAATCTCTGAGTTCTTTGCGGCTAAGTATTTCCGGAGTTAGGTGAAGTTCTGAGTCCCTCGGCCTTCGGCTTAACGCATGAGAATTTAACGCAAAGTCGCAGAGCCGCAGAGTGTGCCAGACATTACGTTCATCGACAGTCTCATCCGGTCCCAACAGCAGAAGCCGTTCACCCACTCGAAACAGCGAAGAGCCCCGCTCAGAGGCTACTACATTGCCGCACGTTGTAGGCGGGTTCGTTCATAATGGTGGGGGCGAGCACCCAGGAAGAGCGGCTCTCAGCCGCGTTGGCGGCTCCGTGCTTTGGGGTAGTTATGAAACTTGTCCAAACTCCAGACACCCATCGGGTTAATGAAATCCCAAAATCATAACGGCCAAATGTCCGATGAGCCCCGCCGTTGAAGACACTTCCAATTTGACCTTTGGCGACGGAAGATCGCATCCCGGTTCGATTGCCGTTTCTGGGACAGGCCCAATGTTATTCGTCGCGTATACTCTTGACGCTGGAGGTGGTCTAAGCTGGTGACGAGGCCTTGAGGCCTGCCCAGATCGTAAGCGGAAAATACGAGCGGCACCCCGCAAGTGTGCGGGGTACCGATAATATAGTCAGGGGAAAGGCGTTGCCAGGCAGGCCTATTTGACTTCCGGATTGGGTTCAGCGCTGCCAGGTGCCAAGCCGAGCGCCCACTTGATGCCGCCGAGGATGTGCGCCTGGTATTGCTTGCTGATTTCAGGGGAGTTCTTCCGATCCTTGACCGCATCGGTGTCATCCCAGAGGTCTTCGCGATGCCCAAGCGAAGTGTAGAAGACCCGACCTTTGCCGGCCATCCGGCACCAAGACACTGGGAAGTAAGCGGCGGCGTTCACATCCTGCGGTGCATGGCGCAGGAACCAGATGGCATGAATCTTCGTGCGGTCGTGGCTGCCGTCTTTAAACTCATACATCTCTTCTTGCGCGAGATTCCAAGTTTGACCGATGCCGGCGTTGGCTGGATGGGCCTTGTCGCCCGCAACGAGATCGGCTGGAACTTGACTGCCGTGGCCCTTGAACTCGGCCTGTACCATGCCGAGGTAGCCTGGGAATCCGTGAAAGGTGTCGCCTGCGCTGTGCATCCCGCAGAAGGCGTGGCCGTTTTCCACCCATTTGATAAAACCGTCGCGGTCCGGTAGTGGAAGGTCGCCGGTGGTGTTGGCGAAAATGACAGCGTCGATGTGCTTGGCGATAAGATTGGCCGGGAGCAGCTTAGCCATCTGCTCGTCCCATTGGGGTTGGGCTTCCTTGGCTTTCAGTGCGTTCTGTTGCCATTTGACGGTGCTTTCGTCGAATTTCTTTATCTCCTCGGCATACTTCGCCTTCGCTGCCTCGTCGGCGCTCGGCGCTAGATCGCCGGGCTTTTTCGGGGCCGGTGACGATACCGGAAGCGGCGCGGCTGGCTGTTGCACCATATCGACGACGGTGTATGCCTTCGATTCCTCTCCGAGTCTCTTGATGGTTTTTTCCGCGAACGGAATGGAGTTTCCATGACGGAACCCGGTGGTGACCGTGACCACAATGACCCGCTTCGTTTCCGCGCCAAGGGCGGTGAAGGCAGGCGTCGCAGCGAGGGCGAGGGCGAAGATTGAGCGGAGGTTTATATTCATGGGGAATGCGGGAGTAGTGTAAAAAATAGGCCCCTCGTATAGCCACTAAACAGAGCGTTCAGGGCTTTCTGGGGGACGAACAAATACAGAAACCCGTCTGGTGCGCCTTCATTAGGGAATTCTTTTTGTAGCGCCGCCGAATATAATAGGGGCGCCTCTCCCATTCGTTACAAGCTCAGCCCTGATTGTGACGACTTGGAGAAAGCACGCGTCGTTTAAACGGTGGCTGTTCTTCCTTCATTATTCCTCAAATGCTGCTCCCAGGATGGGCATTTGGTGGAACGGCGCTGCGGTTCGATCTGCTCTGGCTCAGTCCGAGTGTAGGTCCCCAACAAGCCACCCCTGGGCTGGAGGGAGTAATCTCGTTGGGATATTTTTAATCCCCGTGGGATATCTTTAATCCCCGTGGGATATATGAGGGCCCGCTATTCCAGAGAAATTTAGATGCGTTAGGCTGCCTTATTCCTGTCTCCCATCGATTCGGATCAGGACCTCGCTGCGGCGTAGAAAAGTCGGCGTCCACGGTGGATCATAGTAGGCAAACATCGGGTCGTTTTTTGCAGTAATCTTTTGTGCGGCCATCCATGCCGTGAGCTTTTCGGTGGCCGCCTTTTCGTGCTCGGCGCTGCGGGCACCATCGAATCGCAGCACCGCATAACGTGCGGCGGCAATTTTACCCAGAGTCACGCTATCGGTCGTGGGTTTAGGCAAACCGTGATCCGCCGCCTTTTTTGGCATGATGAAGCTCATGGTTTTTTTATCCTTGGCGGTGTCGATTAAAACTGGGCTGGTCATCTCAATCTTTTGCGCCCCGGCATTGCCGCCGGTGATGAATTTAAATAGCTGGCGAAAGCCGCCATTCATCTCTTCACCTTCCATCGTGGTGGTGGCCACGGTAAGCTCGGGATAGTCGCGGATCTCAAATTTCCCCTCGGCCCGAGAGGCCTTGTAGTTGGGGGTTTCAGTGGCCGCACGAGATGTATTCACCAACCAAAACCCGCAGAGCGCGGTGGGCAGCGTAAGGGCCAGCAGGATAGGCAATTTATAGCGGCTGATTAGAGACGGTTTCATAGAGTGGGTGTAAACTCGGTGGGCCCTCCCACGGATGCCCATGCGGCGAGTTCGCTTTCAATGGCGCTTGTTTGCCTTCGAACTTTGTCAGTCGCGTATTTTCCAAGCACCAGCCGGAGCGGCGGTTTCTGGGATTCGACCGCAGAGAAGATCGCGCCAGCCGCCTTGTCTGGGTCCCCGGGTTGTTTGCCATCCATGGCTTGGAGCAATCGCCGGAATTTGCCGCTGGTGCCGTCGTAGTCGGGTATGTGGGTTTCCGCAGGTTCGAGCGAGCGGCTGATGAAGCCGGTGCGAAACGGACCGGGTTGAACGATTGTGACGTTGATCCCCAGCGGTTTCAACTCGGCCGCAAGCGATTCCGATACCCCTTCGAGCGCACATTTGCTGGCTCCGTAAATGGAGAATCCGGCGTAGTTGGAAATTGCAGCGGCGGCAGAAATGTTAACGACATGGCCGCTGCGCTGTGCGCGGAAGAACGGTAACGCGTGCCGAATCAGGTCCAGAGGGGCAAAGAAATTGACGTCAAAGGTGCGGGCGACTTGCTCTTCCTCGAATTCCTCAAAAGCCCCAATGAGACCGCAGCCGGCGTTGTTGACGAGGACATCGAGGCGCCCGAACTCGGTCAATCCTTGGGCGAAAGCGGCTTGCACTTGTGAAGCGTTGGTGACGTCGAGCGTAATTGGGAGACAGGTGCGTGGATAAAGCGTCTTGAGCTCCTCTAGTGCGGTCGACTGGCGGGCAGTGGCTATAACCCGCTGGCCGCGAGCCAGCGCGAGCGTAGCCAGCGCAAGACCAAGGCCGCTGGAGCAGCCGGTGATTAGCCAGACGCAGTCAGGGCGGTGCGTGTTGTGAGGATTCATTTAGATGTTTTTTTGGGCCCTGCGGGCACTAGGGGCGATTTTTCTTGCCATGATACGCTCCAGGCGGGTGTCCGGATTCAGTCTATTCGTTGTTCTGTACGCCGCGCGGCTACCGATCGCACAAAGTGCCGGACAGGGATTTACCGCTTTCACCAGGCCTCCCAGTCGACGCGTTCACGTAAGAGCAACGTCGGGCGGGCGTCCCGCCGGCTCAACGATCAGTGAAAATGTGCCATTTCTTACCGCGCGGAGTATACACCGGCCAGCGGATTGGCCGGACTGCGCATTAAACCTTAAAAAGAGAGTCGATATGAGGTTCCAAAAGTGGGCGCGTGAGCACTGAGCCGCGTCGGTCGGGCTCACGCGAAGCCTCGAAGAGTTTTACGGCCACTCAGTATATAATGCCCGGGATTATTCCGGCTCTTCGCTGTTTGGAGTGGGTGAACGGCTTCTACTGTTGGGAGCGGAGGAGACTGTCGATGAACGTAATGCCTAGCACACTCTGCGGCTCTGCGAGTTTGCGTTAAATTCACATGCGTTAAGCCGAAGTCCGAGGGACTCAGGACTTCACCTAACTCCGGAAATGATTGGCCGCAAAGAACTCAGAGATCTCAGAGATTTAGGAAGTGGCAGAAGTGCTTAGCCGCACCCGAAATCTAAACGCTGCTGCAACTCCCCCAAATTTCTGCGTTCTTTGCGTTCTATGCGGCTAAAGAGTTCCGGATTTAGGATAACGTTAAAATCTATATACTGTCATATTTCTCGCGACCCGTTACCCACTCGAAACAGCGAGGAACCACAGTATTTAGCGTGGATCAGGCACTAGTCTTTGCGATCTTTGTGATCTTTGT
>JAYTYG010000484.1:0-2764 GCA_043742585.1 Spartobacteria bacterium | reverse complement strand
AGGCACTCGACCGTCGTGTTGCTTTTTATATCCGCTCACCATCAGCGGAAGATAGAAGTCCACTTCGTAACTGGCCCGGTTACTCACCAGGGTCGTCCCGTTGCGATCTTTAATCTCTCCCCGCACCGAAGGAATCCGCACCTTGACCTGGGAACGGGCAGCGATTTTTTTCGACCATTCACCGCCGTGAAAAACTTGCACGAGCCAAAGTTTACCGACCAGCACGCCAAAAGCGGCGAGCATGACGAAAGCCATGAAGACAATGCGCCATTCAGCTCGGGCACCGCGAAGGGGCAGGCGTAACGCGGCCATATCTAGCGCGGCGACTCCTCATCTGCGGCGCGAGGATCGTAACCGACCAAAGCCGCCAAGTAGTTGAGGAATATAAAAAACAGCGGCGAAATCAGCGCGGCGATGATCCCGGCGCCACCAATGCGCCACCAGATCTCCGGAGAAAACACAAACTGCACGGGCTGCCGCCGGATGCTGATCATGATAAACTCCGCAAGGACGATTGCCGCAGTCAGCAAACCGCAGAGCAAACAATGGATCCCCCAAATACTGCGCTGAAACATTGGCCGAAACCCGCTCATAATGACGCCTAAAACCGCATAGAGCAAAGTCGACCAACCAAAGGCAATTTCAACTCCAGAATCAGTCGACTGGCTGCAAAGAGCGTCCCACATCAAGCCCCCGGCAAAAGTCAGGGCCAGCATCCCGCCCAAGGGCAACGCCGCCGCCCCATAAAACATCACGATCTGCATCAACATGACTCGGGCGCCCCAGGGCGGGATAGGCCCGATAAAGTGCTGCACAAGAAGCGACAAAAACATGCCAGCCAAAAGGACGAGAAAAAACGTCATTTGGCGCAATCCCAGTTTGCACTTCCCGGTGTTGGCCAGCGCCGGACTTCAAGCCAGGAGCCAGCATTCGCGAATGAAATTTTGAGCACTTTCATTTGCTCTTATCCACCACCACGAAGACATCCTGCAGAGTTGAAATATCAACCGCAGGCACAATGGTCGCGTAACCATCCAGCTCCCGAACCTTAAACTCTTTGACTATCCCAATAAGGACGCCAGAGGGAAAAACGCCGCCCATGCCCGAGGTATAAACTTTTTGACCAGGTTTGAGATTGGCCTGCTTAGACAGAAAATTAAGGCTAATCACCGGCAAGGCCGTGTGGGAATTCCGCTCGCCCTTAACGATCCCCTGCTCCTTGGTTCCCTCCACCGTGGCGGCGATCCGGCAGTTCTCATCCGAGATAAGTACTACCGAGGATACATGCGCATCGACGACTTGGGTTTTCCCAACCAACCCACCCTCGGTAAGCACAGGCATGTCAGAGGCGATAAATTCATTTTCGCCGCGATCGATCTTAACTGTGTTATACCAAGTCGAAGCGTCGCGCGCTATAATCTGCGCCGGCATCAGTTGGAAAATCGCCCGCTCCCGGTAACCCAAGGCGCTGCGCAACCGATTATTCTCCACTTCCAATCCCCTCAACGTCTCGTTGGTGGCGCTCAGCTCCTTATTCTTAATCACGAGCTGCCGCGTCTCGTCTTCGAGCTCATTCAACGATTTTAAGCCCTCCCGGAACCCGCTGTATTCGCGCTCCAGATTGGAGCCCTGCTTGAGGAACGGCGCGATAACGCCCAAAAACTTCGATTGAATCTGCTGGACCCCACGCGGGCTCTGCAAAGCGAACAGCGCAATCACCGCCACAAAGAAAACCGTTACCGCGATGATGTTGGCGCGATGCTTCATCTCAATAAAGGCCGAGCCATAAAGCTTTGCCCAGAATCCGCAAGGACCCTAGGAAGAATTCAGACAGCTCAAAAGTGGCGCCAAGGCACACGTTCAACTGCTCCAACGCGAATCACTGGTCGATACCTGCCGCAGAAACTTGATCTCGCTCAAGGCGCGACCGGTTCCCTCAGCTACAGCGCTCAACGGATCTTCGGCCACATGCACAGGAAGCCCCGTCTCCTCAGCCAACAAGCGGTCGAGCCCACGCAATAGCGCCCCGCCTCCGGCCAGCACCAATCCGCGATCCACCAAATCCGCGCTCAGCTCCGGCGGGCAACGCTCCAAGGTCACGCGCACAGAATCCACAATGGTCGAGATGGGTTCGAGCAAAGCTTCCCGCACTTCCTGGGAAGTAATCGTCAGCGTTTTTGGCAATCCGGCCACCAAATCCCGACCCTTCACCTCCATGGTCGTCTCTTTTTCGATGGGATACGCGCTGCCGATCTTGATCTTGATATCCTCTGCGGTGCGCTCACCGATCATCAAATTATACGCGCGTTTCATGTATTGCATGATCGCCTCGTCGAGTTCATCGCCGGCAACCCGCACACTGCGGCTGAAAACAATGCCTGAAAGCGAAATCAGCGCCACCTCAGTCGTGCCACCGCCGATATCGATGATCATGTTGCCCGCCGCATCCTGCACCGGCAACCCACACCCAATCGCCGCCGCCATCGGCTCCTCGATGAGATGCACCTCTCGCGCGCCGGCGTGCAACGCCGACTCCTTCACCGCCCGCTTTTCAACTTCAGTAATCCCCGAGGGCACAGCAATCACCACTCGCGGCCGTGGCCGGAAAAAGGTGCGTTTCCCGTGCACCTTCTGGATGAAATGCCGGAGCATGGCCTCCGTGATTTCGAAATCGGCGATGACGCCGTCTTTAAGTGGCCGGATCGCCACGATGTTACCGGGCGTGCGTCCAAGCATCCGCTTGGCTTCATCGCCAACAGAAAGC
>JAYTYG010000483.1:0-5124 GCA_043742585.1 Spartobacteria bacterium | reverse complement strand
CCCGGTGTGAGCATCACCTTTTTACCCCCGCCCATCGAAGGCACGCTGAGCCTTGGGATTTATGATAAAGCGGGAAAGCTCGTCCGCACACTGCATCAGGAGGCCACTGAGAAAGATTTTGTGATCGGCCTCAACGGCTTGATCACCCATTGGGACGGCAAGGATAATAAGGGCCAGATCGCGCCAGCCGGGAAATACAATATCCGAGGGTATTCGATGGGGCGGATCGCGGTGGAAGGCGTGGCATTCCATTGCAATGAATGGATGATCGACGAGGAATCGCCCCGGATTCAGCGTATTATTTCCATCGCCAGCGGGCCTGGAGATACCTTGCGCGTGTCGGCGCAACAGCCGGACGGCACGCGCCTGGAGTTGCTCTGTGATCGTGCAGGTAAAGTGCGCGTCAGCCCGACCGCAACGCCAGTGGGCGCCCCCGTGATTTCGGCCGCGCCTGGCGTGCCCGCCGAGCTGGGCACCGTGGTGGCCGCGCCAGAGCCTGCCGCCGCCCCGGAACTCTCAACGTCGCCCCCAGAACCCCCAGAACCCCCAGAACCCCCAGAACCCCACCCAGAACTGGCTGGGGTCGCGAAGCTGCTGGCGACCTGCAAGGGAAAAGCCGGATCCACCTGGGTCATCGATCAGACCCGCACCGGTATTGAAGTCAAAGAATACTCCCCGAAACACGAGCTCAACCGGCGCCTCGTCATCCCAGGGGATCAACCGCAGCCGACCCGGATAGCCGCCTCCACGGAGAGCGACGTGATATATCTCCTTGAGAGCAGCCCCCAGATCCAGCGTGTGCGGGGCCTGGCGCTGGTGGAGTCGCCAGAGGCGCCCGTCCCGCCAAGTGAGGGCGGCGTCGTGAGCTCGACCTGGACCACGTTCCTTTCAAAAACCATCCGTGCCAACGACACCTTTGCCGGTGACGCGCTCGGCCGCGACAAGCCGTTCCAGCCCGAGGACAAGGTCCGTATTCGGCTCCTGCCCAACCCTTTATTCAAAGAAGCCGTCCATGAAGTCGACTTGCGACTGGGCTACGACGGGCAGGGCGCATTTTTCCAAACCGTGGACGGGCTGCCGCTCCAGCGCATCACCGAGACAACGGGCTTGAAATGGGCGGTGATGGGCCGCGAAGGCAGCAAAGTGATCACTATTTTCGAGAGCGACGGCGCCGTTGTCGAAGAGTTCAAGGCCGGGCGCCTGGCGAATATGATGGCGTTCGATGCCGGCTTCTACGATTGGGCTCCGGCGAAATAAAGGGGCTCTGCGCGCCCGGCCCGGATCGCTCCTTGCGCTACGGGGCCGGGATTTTCTAAAAGCCCAGCATGGACATTGTCTACTTTGATCTTGAGACCCAGCGCACCGCGAATGATGCGGGTGGTTGGGACAAGAAACGCGACATGGGGATGTCCATCGGCGTCACTTACAGCACGGCGGCCGGGGCTTATAAAATTTACACCGAGTCGACCGTCAACGAGCTCGTCGAGCAGCTTTTGCGGGCGGATTTGGTGGTGGGTTTTAACGTGATCAATTTCGATTACGAGGTGCTCATGGGCTATACCGTCCTCGACCTGCCCCACCAATGTCGCACCTTGGATTTGATGGCGGACATCGAAGTCAAACTCGGCCACCGCCTCGGGCTCGATGCCGTGGCTACAGCGACGCTTAAAGTGGGTAAAACCGGCGATGGCCTCGATGCCATCCGCTGGTGGCGTGAAGGCCGGCTCTTGGACATCGCCGAGTACTGCTGTTTCGACGTGAAATGCACGAAGATGGTGCACGAATACGGCGTCGCGCATCATCAGCTTTTCTACAACGACCGCTTTCAGCAGCGCAAAAGCGTGGCCGTGGAGTGGTGATTGCGCCGGATTCCACCGGGTCGGCCCCCTCTGCCGCTTTGCGCGGCGTTACAGCGGCAGCCTTAATCAAGTTCATTGCCTAATCGGCGGCATTCGCCCAATTTCACCCGCCCATGGCCGAGACCTTATTTATCACCACGGCAATCGACTACACCAACGGCGCGCCGCACATCGGCCACGCCTACGAGAAAGTCCTTGCCGACGTGATCGCCCGATACCACCGACTCAAAGGCGAGAGCGTCTTCTTTTTAACCGGAGTCGACCAGCACGGCCAAAAAGTCCAGCAATCCGCCGAAAAGGAAGGTGTTGAGCCGCAGCAGTTTGTGGATGCCATCACCGCGAAATTTACAGCGCTCTGGGACAAGATCGACGTGCGCTATGATCGCTGGGCCGCCACGACCAGCCCCGCGCACAAAGCCTGCGTCTGCAAGATCCTTCAACGCTTGATGGACGAAGGACAACTCTACAAGGCCAAACGCGCCGGCTACTACAGCGTCCGCCAGGAACAGTTTCTCACCGACAAAGAACGCGGCGACGACGGCCAGTTCGGGCCGGAATGGGGCGAAGTGGTTTTCATCGAGGAAGAAAATTATCTCTTCCGCCTGGCCGAACATCGCGACTGGCTGCTCGCCCTCCTCGATAGCCGGCCCGAATTGGTCACCCCGGATTTCCGCCGTGCAGAACTCCGCAACGCCGTGGAAAAACTCTCCGGCGACCTGACGATTTCGCGCCCGAAATCCCGCCTGGCTTGGGGGATCGAATTTCCATTCGACCCGGACTTTGTGACCTATGTGTGGTTCGACGCGCTGGTTAACTACATCAGCTTTGCGCCCGGATACGACCCCAGCCCCGGCGCAGATCTCAGCGAGTTTCAGCAATGGTGGCCCGCCGTGCATCTCATTGGAAAAGATATCCTGATCCCGGCCCACGGCGTCTATTGGCCCATCATGCTCAAGGCCCTAGGCTTTAGTGACGCGCAAATCCCCAAGCTCCTCGTCCACGGCTGGTGGAATATCGCCGGCACAAAAATGAGCAAGAGCCTTGGCAACATTGTGGATCCCGACGCCTTAGCGGACAAATACGGTGCCGAAGCGCTTCGCTATTATCTCATGAGCGACATCACCACGGGGCGCGATGCCGATTTCAGCGAGGAACGACTGATCTCGCGCTTCAATGCGGACCTGGCCAACAGCCTGGGCAACCTGCTCAACCGCTCGCTCAACATGGCCCACAAATATCGCAGCGGCGCGCTCAAACGCGGCGTCGAACTGGCCGCCCCTCACAACTTTGAAACCCGCCTGGGCTGGACCGATGCGGTCCAAAGCACGCTGGCCCATTACGAGCAATTTGCCATCCACCAAGCGCTCTCGAGCACCCTTGCGATGGCGACCCTCTGCAACCAACTCATCGACGAACAGAAGCCCTGGACCGTCGCCAAGCACCCGGACCTGGCCGATCGACTCGACGCCATTCTCTATATGCTGGCCGAATCGGTCCGCATCATCGCCATCCTCCTCTCCCCCGTGCTGCCTAAAGCCGCCCGCGGCATCTACGATCAGTTGGGACTCAGCGGCGAATTCCGCCTCGAAGACGCCCGCTTCGGGCTTTTAACCGATGGCCATTGCGTCAACAAGCCTGTCCCCCTCTTCCCGCGCATCGAAAAACCCGAGGAATAAAGCGTCGACGTGGCGCCTCCGGGGTGGAGTTCGGCAAACGGTATCCGGATGACAAGGACGGCGGCCGCATGCCCCCAATACATTTGAGACCATCGCCTTGCAGGGCAAGGCGTTGTTGCGCGCGCGCACAGGCCACGCTGCGTTAAAATATGGGGTCGGCTGCTTCGACAAAATCAAAGGGCGGAACTCCAACAGGTTTGTGCCGATGTCCGTGGACGCGGGCGTTCTCCACGGCTTGTCAGTTCGTCTGCGCAACGCGCGGGTCGATCAGTTCGGCCAATCAAAAAGCAATCTCCAAGACTTTCGAGCGATCTGCAGCCACGCGATTAAGTTCCAGATCCTGTCATGCAACTCCACGAATCGGCGCTTGCGCGCTTTAGGGGCGCTCCGGTTTAGTGAGTGACTTTTCCCTATGATGAAATATTCCACTTACTTGATCTTTGGCGCGCCGGGCAGCGGCAAAGGCACCCAAGGGAAAATCCTCGGCGCCATTCCCAGGTTCTTCCATTTCGCCTGCGGCGACGTGTTTCGCGCGCTCGATACCCGCACCGCGCTGGGCCAGGCATTTCTCGAATACTCCAGCCGCGGCGAGCTCGTGCCGGACGATCTCACGGTAAAACTCTGGCAGGCGCGGATCGCCGACATGGTGCGCTCCCATCAATTCAAGCCCGACATCGACACGCTGGTGCTGGACGGGATCCCGCGCAATGTGGGGCAGGCGCGGATCATGGATGACATCATCGATGTGAAAAAGGTCTTCCATCTTTACTGCCCGGATCGCGCCGCATTGGTGGGCCGACTCAAGAAACGCGCGTTGAAGGAAAACCGGTTTGACGACGCGAATGAAGAAGTGATTCGCAAGCGCCTGGCCACCTACGAAGCTGAGTCCAAGCCTGTGCTCCAGTATTACGGCCCGAATTTGCTGCGGGAAATCGATGCCACGCAGCCGCCGGTGAAGGTGATCACAGAAATCCTGAAAACCATTAACGCCGAAGAACCCTTCATCGCCCAAGAATAAGCGCGGCACAATTTGGCAGCTTTAGGGCCAGGCCGCGCTCGAATTATGAAGAATGAAGGATGAAAGAAAAGTAGCCTAGGAATTGACGGCACCCGCGGTCTCCGAACCTTCATACTTCATCATTCATCCTTCATAATTCCTCACAACTGCCGGCAAGCGTAAGGAAACGGAAATGAGCCCGCCCCCCAGAATCAGTGCCCCCAGAATCAGTGCCCCCAGAACCAGCCCCCCGGTAGCCCAAATTGCAGTCAGCGGATTTATTTTTTCATGCGGATAATTTTCATCGGATCGGGCGATATCGGCCTGCCCACCTTGCAGATGTTGTTGAACTCAGAGGGCCATCATGTCCTCGCCTGTGTCACGCAGCCCGATAAACCCGTGGGCCGCAAACAGGAGCTCCAGGCTTCCGCCATCAAACAACTGGCGCTCTCCCATCATGTGCCGATTTTTCAGCCCGCGAAGATCCGCGAGCGCACCTCCATCGAGCAGCTCACCTATTTGCGGCCCGACGTGATCGTGGTCATCGCCTACGGCCAGATTTTGCCCGGGGACATCCTGCGCATTCCCAACG
>JAYTYG010000482.1:0-7180 GCA_043742585.1 Spartobacteria bacterium | reverse complement strand
CCTGCTATTACAGAGAGATTTAGATGCGTAAGCCCTGAGCCCGGGACGAGCAGTCGAGGCGACACGTTACTGAACGTATTGCGTGACTACTCTTTAGTTTCCATTCTCGATTTCAGGGTTATAGATTCCCCGCTTTTCAGCAAAATATAGCAGCTCTTTCAATGAACCCACTATTGCGCCAATTCATCCTCTCACTTTGCCCGCTGCTCTGTCTCGCCGCGACGCCGGAGTCCGCAACTACAGCCCGCCCCCTGCATTCAGGCATCGCCCGGGCCAACATGGATACCGCGGTCCGGCCGCAGGACGATTTCTACAGATATACCAACGGCACCTGGCTGCGGAATATAGAGATCCCAGCGGATAAATCCGGCTGGGGCGCGTTTGCGGAGTTGCGCGAAGCCACGTTACCCCGGCTCCAGGCGTTGATCGAAGCGGCGGAGTTAGACAAGGGCGACGATGCGCGAAAGATAGGAAATCTATATATCAGCTATATGGATATAGATAAGCGCAACGCCCTCGAATTAAAGCCCCTGGCTGAGGAATTCGCGAAAATCGCTGCCACTCAGGACAAGTCACAGATCCCCGCGTTGATTGCTTATTTCCAGCGACTCGGGGCCTCGGCGCCGTATCATATCGGCGTCCAACAGGATGCGCGGGATTCGACTCGCTATATTGTGGCGCTGGGCCAGGGCGGCCTGGGAATGCCGGACCGCGACTATTACCTGAATACCGACGACGAAAAGCTGGCAGCGATCCGCGGGAAATATCAGGCGCACATGGCAACGATGCTGACGCTGGCCGGCGACCCTGCGCCGGAGGAGAACGCAAAGGCGATCCTGGCGCTTGAAACGCAGATGGCAAAGATTCAATGGACCAAGGTGGAGAACCGGGACCCCATTAAAACCTATAACCGGGTGGAATTGGCGGAGCTGAAAATGTTGATGCCTGGATATGCATGGGAAACATATCTAAAAGACTCCGGCATTGCTGAAAAAGTTAGCTATATGGTGGTGGCCCAGCCCAGTTATTTCACCGGCTTAAGCCAGATACTCAATGATACGCCGATGGCAACGTGGCGCGCCTATTTCACTTTGCATATTATTCGCCACTACGCCCCTTATCTCAGCGAAGCCGCGTCCCAGGCCGAATTCGACTTCTCAGGCAAGGTCCTGCGCGGCGTCCCCGAACAGGAACCGCAATGGAAACGCGCTGTGCGGTTGGTCAACGACTCGATGGGCGAAGCCCTCGGCAAACTCTACGTGGAACGCCATTTCCCCAGTGCTTACAAGGCCCGCATGGAAAAGCTCGTCAGCCATTTGCTCGCTGCCTACCGCCAAAGCATCGACACCCTGGACTGGATGAGTCCCTCCACCAGGAAAGAGGCGCAGGCCAAGCTCGCCGCGCTCAGAACAAAAATCGCTTACCCAGACAAGTGGCGGGACTATTCCAAGCTGCTCATCGGGAAAGACGATCTCATTGGCAATTTGCGCAATTCGGCCGGGTTTGAATATCAGTTCGAGATCGATAAACTCGGGCGCCCGATCGATCGCGAGGAATGGGTAATGACGCCGCAGACAGTGAATGCCTATTTCAATCCGGCCCTGAACGAAATCGTGTTCCCGGCGTCGATCCTACAACCGCCTTTCTTCGATCCGGAGGCGGATGACGCCGTGAATTACGGCGGCATCGGCGCAGTGATCGGACACGAGATCAGCCACGGCTTTGATGACAAGGGCAGCCAGTATGACGGGCTCGGAAATCTGCGGGATTGGTGGGCCAAGGAAGACCACGAAAAGTTCGCGAAGAAGACCGCCGCGCTGGTGACTCAGTATGGTGGCTATAACCCGCTGCCGGGCTATCGGATCAATGGGGAACTGACCTTGGGCGAGAACATTGCCGACAACTCGGGCATAGCGATTGCCTATAAAGCCTATCAACTTTCGTTAAACAATGCAGAGGCCCCGCTAATCGATGGGTTTACCGGCGATCAACGCTTCTTCCTCGGCTTCGCCCAGGTCTGGCGCGGCAAGCTCCGCGACCAGCAGTCGATCGTGCAGTTAAAGACAGATCCACATTCGCCCTCGGAATTCCGCGGGAACGGGACTTTAAAGAATCAAGCCAGCTTTTATAAAGCGTTTGGGATCAAGGCCGGGGATAAGATGTATCTCCCGCCAGAACAGCGGGTCACGATTTGGTAGCGGCGCGAACAGGGATCCCCGGGCTCGCTGTGGTTTGGTGACTCCCGCACACCTCCGGCGAGCCGAGCGCATTTTCGCTGCTGATCCGGTGGGGTCGCAAAGCCTCCGCCACCGCTAGTTTCTTTAAACGCCTCCGGCGTAATGTGCATAAACTCCGCGGCCCCTTTTGGAGAAAGGAGCGGATGGGGGGGGATTCGAACCCCCGGTGCCGGTAAAGGCACACACGCTTTCCAGGCGAGCACAATCGACCACTCTGTCACCCATCCATTTTCCAGCAGCCAGACCAGCTGCGTGGGGGTGGGATATTGATGGAAAATCGCGCCGATTCAAGCCCGATATTCAAGATCCGCCAAACGAATTCATTTGGTCCCTCACAAATATCGCGATTTCACCGAAGTCCGACACCGGCCGGCCCGCCTCAGGATGGGCGCGCTGGAAGAGGCGCTGACTTTTCCAGATCCACGCTTCTGGCCGATATGGCCCGACTTTGGCAGGATCGCTCCAGGTATGCAGCGCGAGCAAACGCGGGGTGAGCGCCGCAGCCATGTGCATGGGCCCGCTGTCGACGCTCACCACATATCCCGCCGTGCGAATGAGCCACACCAATTCTTCCAGCGACGTGCGGTTGAGCAAATTCAGCGCGTTCGCCTGGGCGGGAACCGCCTCCGCGCTGCGCCCCACGAGGATCACCCGCAGCGGCGCGAGCGCGGCGCAAAATTCCCGCACCTGGCTGAGGCTGAGAGATTTACCTTCGCCGCGCGAAAAAGGATGCAGGAGCACATACCCCGGTGCCACACCCGCCACAGGCACGCCCAAGGGCATCGGCCACTCCAGAGGCCCCGTGGTATCCACTCCCAGGGTCGCCACTAATTGCAGGTAACGATCCACGGCATGGGACTGCGCGCTGACGTCGGCCACGCCATCGTAAAAAAACCGGGCCCCTTCCCTCGCATCCGAAAGCCCGAGAAGCGAGCCGCCCCGGCAAAGTCGGCCGATCATGGCGCTCCGGAGCAGGCCCTGGAAATCGAGCACCAACTCCGAGCGATAAGCCTGCATGGACCGCGCCCAGGGCCCGATTTTCGCCAGGCCTTTCCAGCCGCGAAAAGTGCCTCTGGGAAAGATCACGACTTCTTCGAGACCAGGATTGCCGGCCAACAAAGGCGCCCACTCGGGATTAACCACCCATCGGATGGTGCTTTGAGGAAAATGCCGTTTGAGGAGCGCCACAGCGGGGAGCGTATGGACGACATCCCCCAGGGAGCTGGGCTTAATGATGAGAATCGAGGCCGGCGACATCACAGGTGCGCCGGGCGCTGCCAATCTGGAGATACGGCCGCGAGGCAGGGCGCGCAGAGCCTATTTACCCAAAGCCAGGCGATCCGCGAGGCGCTGAGGGAGTCCGGCGGCGACGATTTTATCCTGCGTCGCCCAGATATCGTATTCGAGGCGGCGGAGTTCAACGAGCTGCTTGTCCGGAGTATAGATGCAATACGACGCATGCCAGTCGCCATCGCGCGGCTGGCCGACGCTGCCGACGTTGATGAAATATTTCTTACCGTTCTCGATGATCAACTTATCGAGGGGCTGACTTTTCACCGAGCCATCGCGGACATAAGCGCGGGGCGCATGGGTGTGGCCGTAAAAACAGAGCTGCGTGTGCTGATAGGTGAAGCTGGCCGCAGCATCGAGCTGATTGAAAACGTAGCCCCATTTGGTGGGCGTATCGAGCGTGGCATGGACGATGGTGAAATCGCGCACCTGACGGACCATCTTCAAATTGCGCAGCCACTCTTTATCGTCTTCGGTGAGCTGTTTGCGCGTCCAGTTGATGGCTTCCTCGGCCAGGGGATTGAAGCCGGCGAGATCGTCAGTCACCGAAGCCTGTTCGTCGTGATTGCCCTTGACCACTGGGCAATCGAGATTGCGCACGATCTCTAGGCATTCGCGAGGATTGGCGCTATAACCCACAATATCGCCCAAACAAACGTAATGGGTCACCCCATTCGCTTCGGCATCGGCGAGGACGGCGTTTAAAGCTTCGAGGTTGGCGTGTATATCTCCGAATACGGCAAATCGCATGTGGGGTCAGTCTGCTTTTGGGGGCTTTTCAGGGCTTAGTTTGAGGGGCGGCAACCGGGATTCTCTGATCCGTGGGCACCTTCAACATTTCTTCGAGTTCATGCAAGCGGAGGATGAGGGAAGGCAGATGTTCACTGGCGCCCATCTTATAGAGCCGCAACAGCTCGTTGTATGCCGCCCGTTCACTTCCCGGCACCATAGCCAACTGATACGCCGCACAGCGCTTCACATATGCAGGCGCGGCCGGATATTCGGCCCCCTTGGCGAAGGCCTCGGCGGACTTGGAGTGGTCGTTGAGTTTATCCCGATAAAACGTGCCCAGATCCACGTAGAGCTCCCAGCGGTCCGGATTATTCGCAATCCCGCGCAGCAGGTAATCCTCCCCAATCTTGAAATACTCGCGCTGCGCTTTAATCCGAAGCGCCTCCCGGGGCTGGCGCCGCCGATCTTCCAGGGCCGCCACGCTCGCATTGTAAGCCATGTGCCAGTACGACTCCCGCCAGAATAAGATCGCCCGCGGCTGAAGCGCCGTGACCGTGTCAAAAAGCAGCTTCATTCGACCCCACTCCACGCGCTGCCACGCCGAGTTCGCCTCGATCCAGAGGATGTCCGCCACCATCGCCCGGAACCCGCTGAGCGCGGCCAGAAACCCCATTTGCCCCAATTTCTGGCGCAAATCGAGACTGAGCTCGGCGGAATGGAAATACGCGACCCGACGCTCAAGTGTCAACTGCTGTTCAAACCGCAGTCGACCCATACCAAACAGCAGCAGGAGCCCCAACGCCAGTGCGCGCAATTTCATGAGGATAACCTCCGGGACGATAGGACAACCGCTCCAGGACTTGGCTCACGCCCAGGGCCGCGCATGGGTGAAAAAGCGAGGGCGTTCACAGCTCTTTATTGGCGAAAAAGAGGTAGGCGATAAACGTGTAGACGAAGACGTAGCCGCCACCCATGACTGCGGTTTTCATAAACATCGCCAACGGCACCGCGTTGCCGACCACGATGTCGTCGACCAGGTTAAAGATCTGGAAATCCGGGAACACCAACGAAACAAAGCCCATGAACGCTTTCACCAGGGGTGCGGGATCGGCGCCGCCGGGGCCTTGCTCCAGCCAGTATTCGCGGGCGATGGGTTGCACGTGCCCGATGAAATAGATCATCACCGAGGTGATCACCGTAAAGATCCAGGAGGAGGCAAATGTCGACAACATCAGGGTCAACGCCGCGCACAGCGCTGACTTGAGGTAGATCACCAATATCCCAGGCAGCAGGTTCGCGTTAAATGTCGAGGCCCGGATCCCGCGAATCGCTTCGTCCAAAGCCTCGCCGGGCGGGGTCGCGGCGACGGTCGAGGCGATCTCGGATTGTTCGCGAAAATAAAGGACGCCCAGGAAAACCGCGCTCATCAGGGAGATGGCGATGAGGAGCATCAACAGGACGCCGAAGAGTTTGCCCAGCAGATATTCAAATCTCGGCACGGGCTTGGCCAGGATGGTGTAGAGGGTGCGATCCTCGATGTCTTTGGGCAGGAGCATCGCCGTCGAAAGCACCGCCAGCAGCCAGGTGAAGATGGACATGGCCCCCAGGGACACGTCTTTGAGCACCTGGAACTGCTGCTGGAAAGTCAGCTTCACCATGAACAGCGAGCTGCCAATCAGCAGCAGCGCAAACAGCAACATGAAGTAAAACACTTTTAGCCGGATCAGCTCCAAAAGTGTGTTGGACGCTATGGCCCAGATCCGGGCCGGGGAAAAGAATTTGTGCCCTGCCCCGACCGGGCAACTTGGGGCGACATCGGGAGTAGCTGGGGTGGCGCTCATAGGAGAATTAACGCTTGTTCGAGGCGCTCGTGGTCACTTCCAAAAAATACCGCTCCAGCGTCGTCTGCGGTTTGCGCTGCTCCACCAGTCGGCCCTGGGACCGGTTCACCACAGCCGCCAACTCGGCGAGCAATTCCGGCGTGGCGTCTTCGAGAATCAATTCCGTCTGGTTCTCAATCGAGATCAAGTCGTTGAGCCGCCCTTCCCTCACCAGCACGCCTTCATGCAGAATCCCGATGCGATCGCAAATTTCCTGCACCTGCCCGAGCAGATGCGAGCAGAGCAGGACGGTGATGCCCCGGCCCTTGAAGTCCAAAATCAGATCCCGGATTTCTCGCGAACCCGCCGGATCCACTCCAGCCGTGGGCTCGTCGAGCACGAGCAGGCGCGGATCCTGAATCAGAGCCTGAGCCAGGCCGATGCGTTGGAGCATGCCCTTGGAATAACCGACGACGCGCCGGTCGGCCGCCTTTTCGAGGCCCACGAAATTGAGCAGCTCCCTGGTGCGCTCGCGCAATTTGGCCCCGCGCAAACTGCAAAGCTTGCCATAAAACTCGAGAGTCTCCTGCCCGGTCAGGTATTTATAAAAATAAGGGTTTTCGGGCAAAAACCCCACCTGCTCGCGGCTTTCCACCAGCGTGCTGTCGTGCCCGAAAATCTCAGTCTTCCCCGACGTGGGCGTGACCAGTCCCAACACCACTTTCATCGTCGTGCTCTTGCCTGAACCGTTCGGCCCCAGCAGCCCGTAAACCTGCCCGGGCGCCACCTCCAGCGACAGATCTTTGACCGCCACCAGCGGCTCGCGCCTGAATGGGATCGGGAAAACCTTGGTCAGGTTTTGAATGGAAATGGCGGGGGCTGACATAGGGACGGATCGAGGCGGGTTCTCCAAGGCGCTCACTTCATTGCATTCTCTAGCGCCGATTCAAGCCACGATTTCAAATCCCCGCACGTCGCTCAGCGGCGCTATCGCATTGGCTTCCACCCCCCGGATGTGGCTCTTGAGCTCGCTCTCGGCGATCGCTTCCAAAAACCCGTCCACCTCGTGCCGGTCGCCGCTGACCTCCAACTCCACGCGCC
>JAYTYG010000481.1:0-5459 GCA_043742585.1 Spartobacteria bacterium | reverse complement strand
CGGGGGCGTGCTGCCCGGGTCGCCGCTGCCGTGCTGGGCCGGCAGGCGCCCCGGGCCGTGCGGGCCGCGGTCGGGCTGGCCTTCGGCGTCACCCTCGCAACCGCGGTCGTGGAACCGGCCAGCGCGCTCGCCGCCCCACACGCAGCGACCGTCGCGTCGCCGTCTGCGCACCAGGATGCAGACCTCCCACCCGATCTCGACTGGCCGCCGGTCCCGCCACCGCCGGGAACGGTGACCACCGGCGGGTCCCGACCCTCCGCCCGTCCGCCGGCCCGCACAGCAGCGCCTGCCACCGGCCCCTCGCCCGCCACCGCGACCACTGGCGCGACCACCAGCGCGACCACCAGCGCGATTATGAATTGGCGACCCTGCGGGCGTTGTCCCGCGAGGTGCCAAATATTGATTATGCGGTGGCCGAGATCGCGCGATTTTCGGCCGAGCTGACTTTGCCGAAAGGAACCATCCATGTGATCAGCGACATCCATGGCGAGGATAAGAAATTGCGCCACGTCATCAATAACGCCTCTGGGACCTTGCGCCCGTTGGTGGAGCGCCTGCTCAAGCACCGCTTGTCGGCTGAGGAATTCGAAGAGTTTCTGACTTTGATTTTCTATCCGGCGGAAGTCGTCGGCCGACTCGAAAAGACGCTGCGCAGTGCGGCCGAGCAAAAGGCCTATGCGGGGCGGACGCTGGCGCATCTCTTTGACGTGGTGCGGGTGTTGGCGGCCCGGCGCAGTCTCAAGCACGCGACCCGGATTTTTCCGGCGGAATACCGGGAATTGTTGACGGAGATATTACACGAGCCGTCGACGGAGCGTGAGCGGGCGTATATCGAAGCCATCATCGACGAGCTGGTGCGCCGTGGGCGCGTCCTGCATCTCATCCATCTGACGGGCCGGGTGATCCGGAATCTGGCAATCGACGAGCTCATTATTGCCGGGGATTGCTGGGACCGTGGGCCACGGGGAGATCGTGTGGTGGACTATCTTATGCAGCAGCCCAACGTTGCGTTTGTCTGGGGCAATCACGACATGGCTTGGCTGGGCGCATGTCTCGGACATGAGGCTTTGATTTGTCATGTGCTGCGGATTTCGCTGCGTTACCGGCGTCTCACGCAGCTTGAGGAAGGCTATGGAATCCCGGTCCAGCCCCTGGAGGTTCTCGTGCGCAAGGTTTACGGCGACGATCCGGCGACTTGTTATGAGTCCAAGGCCACGGGGTTGAGGGAAAAGATCACCATCGCCCGGATGCAAAAGGCGGTGGCGATCATGCAGTTCAAGCTCGAAGGGCAGCTCATCGCGCGGCATCCCGAGTGGGCCATGGATCAGCGGCGCCTGCTGCATTGCCTGGATCTGAAGGCTGGCACGATCGATGTCGATGGCGTGCGTTACCCGCTCAGCGACAGTCATTTCCCGACGCTTGACCCGGCTAACCCATACGAACTCACCGAGGATGAACGCCTTTGCCTGGAGCGGATCCGGGGTTCGTTTTTAGCCAGTAAAACGCTCTGGAATCAAATGCGTTGGATGGTCTCCCATGGCGCCATGTACGTGTGCCGGGAGGAAAATCTCATTTTTCATGGATGCGTGCCGGTGGACGATAAGGGCGAGTTTTTAGAGATGATCATTGGTGGCCAGCCTTACCGGGGCCGGGCACTATTCGATGAGATTGAAAACGTGGTTTATCGTCTGATCGACTGCGAGGATCGGCGCGAACTCGACCTGCTCTGGTATCTCTGGAGCGGCCCGCAATCCCCGCTCTTCGGGAAAGACCGGATCACCACATTGGAACGGGATTTAATTGCGGACCCGAAGTCGCATCACGAAACCAAGAACCCGTATTTTGCGCTCATTCACGAGGCGTGGTTTTGCGAGAAGATCCTGGCTGAGTTTGGGGTGAGTCCCGCAGATGGATTGATCGTCAATGGGCACGTGCCGGTGAAGGTGGAGAAGGGCGAGTCGCCATTAAAACGGAGCGGCAAAGCGATCACGATAGACGGCGCGTTTTCCGAGGCTTATGGCGACCACGGTTATACGCTGGTCATTGAGCCGCATGGGACGTTTTTGGCCAAACATCACCACTTCGAATCGGTCGAGGCCGCCCTGATGCAAGGCGGCGACATTGTGCCGACGATTACCGTGGTCAAGGCCTGCGCCGAGCCCAAGCGCGTGGCGGATAGTCAGCGCGGCCGCGACATTGGGTTCGCGATCCAGCATCTCGAGCGCCTGATCGATGCGTATCGGAAAAACGATCTGCGCCAGAGCTTCCGCCTTTGATTCGAGCGCCCAGCGGCGTCATACTCGCGGGCTTGGCCGATTGCGCCTGGTTCCATTACAGCCCCACTTTTTTCATGATCCCATTTCAAAATCTCGCCCAAGTCCGCACCCCGGATGGCTCGTTAATCAGCCTGCATGAACACGATGGCGAATTTTTCATGAAACACAACGGGCGCCAGCTCATGAGCACCAGCGCCACCGCCTCCGAATTGCTGTTGGCTGATTTGGGCTGCGCCGAACTTGCGGGCCGTCCGAACCCACGGATTCTCATCGGCGGTTTGGGGCTGGGTTTTACTTTGAAGCGGGTTCTTGAAATCGCAGGCCCGACGGCCACGGTCCACGTCGCCGAGCTGTTTCCGGAAGTGGTCGAATGGAACCGTCAATTTCTGGGCGCGGTCAATGGGGCGCTCTTGAACGATCATCGCGTGAAGGTTTTGGTCGAGGACGTTTTCGAGTCGATCCGGCGCGCTGCCGATGCCCGGTACGATGTGATCCTGCTGGATGTCGATCATACGCCAGCCTCCTTGGTGCAAGCCGGGAATGCGCGGTTGTATGCCCGCCACGGCTATGAGCTCCTCGGCAAGGCGCTGCGGGTCGGGGGCCGCGCCGCTTATTGGTCTGCGGGCGAGGAACCCGACTTTGTGGCGCGGCTCACCCAGGCCGGATTTGAAGTGAAAACATTTGAAGCCAAAGCCCACGAACGAGCCAAACGCGCCGCGCACCGCATTTACGTGGCGATGCGTCCGGCGGTGGAGCGGCCGGGCGCGGCGGCGAAGGTGCGTGGCCCGAGCTTTACGCGGCCCAAGCAGCGTTAAGGACGGGGCTGGCTGAGCATCTTCAGCCCCGCCAGAAGCGGCATATTCACGAGCAGGCGGGACAGCGACCAGGAGCGGTCTGGCGGGCGCGCCGGGCAGGCGCTCTATGGAGCTGGTCAGCGGGGAAGACGATCCTTGGCGCGCTGCTCGGCGGCTATGCTAATGTGGAGGCGGCCAAGAAGCTGACCCGTTACTCGCAGACCACAGGCGACTGGTTTGCCGTGATCTCGCCGGCACCGGAAACGGATGGGCCTGACCGCCGACCTCGTAACGGGCAAGCTCGACGTGCGAAGCCGCCGCCAAGCTCCCTCCCCATCCGCCGCCGACCTCGCCGCCCTCGCCGGCGATGATGTTTTGGATGAAACTGAACCTGAAGAATCTTGATCTATGCCTGACAATACCAATCCGATCCTGATCCGCCATCTGACGCCGCAGAATTTTCTTTCTTTCGGGCCGGAGAACGCTGGCATCGATCTACGGGCGCTCAACGTCTTCATCGGCCCGAACGGGAGCGGGAAATCAAATCTGATCGAAGCGATCAGCTTCCTGCGGGCAGCTCCCAAAGATATGGGTGAGGTGACGAGGAAAGGTGGCGGGGTGTCTGAATGGATTTGGAAAGGTGCATGCGCTCAAGGAGCGGTGTTGACTGCTGTGTTTGAAGGAGCCGAGGGCCAATCCTCCTTGCCACTGGTGCATGAGATAGCGTTTGGCGTGGCGGGCGGGAGGTTCGACCTTGTGGAAGAAAAGATTCACAGCCGGTCCGAAGGGGGATTTCCTCAGTTTTACTGGACCGACTACGGCGACGGCGGACCGGTCGTCGCCCGCGTCAATTCTGAGGGCGAGCAGGATTGGGAGGCCGCGCGGGCCAAGCCTGGACAATCGATTCTTTCGCAGCTCCGGGACCCCGTTCATTTCCCTGAGATCACCTGGCTGGCGGATACTTACGAACGCGTCCGCATTTATCGTGAATGGAGCTTTGGGCGGAACTCCGTCTTTCGGACTCCGCAAGCGGCAGACATGCGCAACGCCAAGCTGGAGGAGGATTGTTTGAATCTGGGTCTGTTCCTGAGCAAGCTCCGCAAAACGCCCAAGGTGAAGGCAGCGATCATCGGGAACTTGAAAAAGCTGTATGAGGGGCTGACGGACTTTGAGGTCGTGGCCGAAGGCGGCACGGTGCAGGTATTCTTTACGGAGGGCGAGTTTTCCATTTCTGCCACTCGGCTTTCCGACGGCACGTTGCGTTTTCTTTGCCTGCTGGCCATCCTCTGCGACCCTGAACCGCCGCCGCTCATCTGCATTGAGGAGCCGGAACTTGGGTTGCATCCAGACATCTTGCCGACCGTGGCCGACCTCCTCAAAGAGGCATCGCAACGCACGCAAATCATCGTGACGACGCACTCGGACATCCTGGTGGATGCGATGACGGATTGCCCAGAATCCGTGGTGGTGTGCGAAAAGCATGATGGCAAGACGGAGATGACTCGTCTCTCGGCATCCGATCTCGCAGTGTGGCTGGAAAAATACCGACTCGGGCAGCTTTGGATTAAGGGGCAACTCGGAGGAACCCGCTGGTGAGTGCGCATCTCTACATCGAAGGGGCGGAGTCGAAAGAGGACCAAGTGCGCTGCCGTGAAGGCTTCCGCAATCTGATTGGGAAACTTGGCTTTGCGGCTGGCAAGCGGATGCCCCGGCTCAGCGCCTGTGGTGGGCGCAACTCCGCGTTTGATGACTTCAAGACGGCCCACGCTAGCAGCAAACCGGGAGATTATATTGCCATGCTGGTGGACAGCGAAGACCCCGTCACAGACGTCGAAAAAACATGGGCACATCTCAAGACTCGCGACAATTGGGACAAGCCCGCCGGGGCGAACGACGAGCAGGTGCTATTCATGACCACCTGCATGGAGTCATGGATCGTCGCCGACCGCAAGACACTGAAACAGCACTACGGACACAAACTTCAAAAGATAGCCCTGCCGCCCACAAACAATCTGGAGAGTCGGGGCGTGCGGATTTTCACACCAAGCTGGAACACGCCACGCGTTATTGCTCCAACGCCTATAAAAAAGGGAAGCGCTCGTTCCTTGTTGTCGGGGAACTGAATTCAGCCGCGCTCAAGCAGCACCTGCCGAGCTTCGCCCGCGTGGACCGCATCCTCAAAGCCAAGCTCTGAAGTGATGAATGCCACCGGCTAATTTCCGACGGCCCTCCCGGGCATGCGGCGGGAACCCTGATGGATGCCCGAGGGACAGACCGCTAGCTCTTGATTTTTGAGCTAAGGGGCAGTGAACAGCGCACTCGTACGCCGTGTACAGGCAGGTTGGCGACATCGAGTTTCGCCCCGAGTGTGCTGGCCCGATATTTCATA
>JAYTYG010000480.1:0-7409 GCA_043742585.1 Spartobacteria bacterium | reverse complement strand
GTGCAATCCGGACGCGCTAAGCAGATTGCAATCGGTGCGCGTGCGACTGGTTAACGCTAAGGATTTTTAACGCTAAGAACACAGAAAATCTACGGGTTCCTGGTCTTTGCGATCTTTGCCGCTAAATATTCCATCGGCGTTCCTCATTCCTTCATCGCGACGCTTGGACTCGGCTGACGGCGCTGAGCACCGCTTTGATCGAGGCCAGTTCGATGTGGGTGTCCACGCCAGCACCCCAACGCGTGCGGCCGTCAGCCAGCTTCACCAGGATATACGCGATCGCGCTGGCCTCGGTGCCGGAACTCAGCGCGTGCTCCTTGTAATACGCCACTTCAAAGGGCGGCGTCCCGGCTTTTATCAGTGCTGCTGCAAAGGCCGCGATCGGGCCGTTGCCTTCGCCCGCCAACTCCTCCTGGACGCCGGCGCGCGTCACCGTCGCCGCGCACCGGAACTGGCCGCGGGCGCCTTCAGCGTGGAAATGTTCCAAGGTCATCGCGCCCTCGGTCTCGATGTATTCCTGCCAGAAAATGGCCTTCAGCTCGGCGGCGCTCACCTCGCGCCCGAGCCGATCGACCGCGTCATTCGCCAGCGGCCCGAATTCGCGCTGCATTTCCTTGGGCAGCTCGATGCCGAACTCGCTTTCGAGCAGGTAGGCCACGCCGCCTTTGCCGGACTGGCTGTTGACGCGGATGACCTCGCGGTATTCGCGCCCCAAGTCCGCGGGGTCGATGGTCAAATACGGCACATCCCAGTAGAGCCCCGTCGCGCCGGCATTGCCACCTTGGCCGCCCTGTCCGCCTTTGGCCTCCCATTCGCTCAGCCCTTTTTTGATGGCGTCCTGATGCGACCCGCTGAACGCGGTGAACACCAATTCGCCCGCATACGGTTGGCGGGGCGGGATGGTCATGCCGGTGCAACGTTCGTAAACTTGGACTAGGGCGTTGATGTTGGAAAAATCGAGCCCGGACGCGATGCCGTGCATGTAGAGGTTCATGGCCACGGTGACCACGTCCAGGTTGCCGGTGCGTTCGCCATTGCCGAAGAGGGTGCCTTCGACGCGCTGTGCGCCGGCGAGCAGGCCGAGTTCGGTGGCTGCGACGCCTGTGCCGCGATCGTTGTGCGTGTGCAAGCTGATGATCGCGCAGTCGCGCCGGCGCAGGTTGCGGCAGAACCATTCGATCTGGTCCGCGTAAACATTGGGCATCGCCACTTCCACGGTATCGGGCAGATTGAGAATGATCGGGCGCTCGGGCGTGGGTTGCCAGACGTCGATCACCGCTTCACAGATTTCGAGGGAGAACTCCACTTCGGTGGCGGAGAAGCTTTCGGGCGAATACTGAAAGCGCACATCGGTGCCGACGAGCCGAGGGACGCGGTCTTTGATCCATTGAGTGCCGCGGCGGGCCATCTCGACGATATCGGCCTTCTCCAATCCGAACACCACGCGGCGTTGGGCGGGGGAGGTGGAGTTATACATGTGAATGATGACGTTTTTGGCGCCGATCAACGATTCCACGGTGCGCTCGATCAGATCTTCCCGGGCCTGGACCAGGACTTGAATGGAGACGTCGTCCGGGATCCTGCCGCCTTCGATAAGGCGGCGCATGAACTCGAATTCGGTGTTGGAGGCAGCCGGGAAACCGACCTCGATTTGTTTGAAGCCGCAGCGGACCAGGGCGTCAAAGAGCTCGAGTTTTTGCGAGACGTTCATCGGCACGGCCAGCGCCTGATTGCCGTCGCGCAAATCCACGCTGCACCAGATCGGCGCGTGGGTGAGCACCTGGCTGGGCCATTGGCGGTCGGGCAAATGGATCGGAGGGAACGGCCGATATTTTTGGTTTGGCTGAAAGGTCATAGGGAAAAAATGGTGAGTTCTTGATAGCCGCAGGGAACAGAGAGAACACGAAGAATACTGAAAACACAGAGGATTTCTGGGGTTCCAGTCTCAGCGACCTTTGCGGCCTTTGTGATCTTTGCGGTTAAATGATCGCGCCTCGCTGTTACAGCTCGATCCCCACGGGGCAGTGGTCGGAGCCGAGCACGTCGGAGCGAATAAAAGCGGATTTGAGCCGGGGCGATAAGCTGGGCGAAACCATGACGTAATCGATGCGCCAGCCGATATTTTTTGGGCGCGCCCCGGACATCACGCTCCACCAGGTATAATGGCCGCCCGCGGGCTCGAATACGCGGAAGGTATCGATGAAGCCCGCGTCCACAAAGGCGTCGAAGCCTTTGCGTTCCTCGGGAGTAAACCCGTGGGTTTTCACATTCTGCTTGGGGCGCGCCAGATCCAACTCGCGATGTGCCACATTGAAATCGCCGCAAAAGATGACCGGTTTGCGTTGTTCGAGGGCTTTGAGATACGCCAGGAAATCCCGGTCCCATTGCTGGCGATATTCCAAGCGGGTGAGCTCGCGCTTGGAGTTTGGGACGTAGACGTTGACCAGGAAAAAGTCGGCGTATTCAGCCGTCAACACCCGGCCTTCATTGTCGTGCTCAGGCCGGTCGATCCCGTTGGTGACGTGGATCGGCTTGACCTTTGTGAAAATGACCGTGCCCGAATAGCCCTTGCGCTCGGCGACGTTCCAAAACGTGGAGTATTCCTCGGGCCACTCTGCGGGGACCTGCTGCGGGCTGGCCTTGTGTTCTTGCAGGCAAAGGATGTCGGGCTGCTCGGTCTGGAGGAACTCGAGAAAGTTTTTCTTCAAAACAGCGCGCAGGCCGTTGACGTTCCAGGAGACAATTTTCATGAGCGGGAAATGGGGGAAATTATGAAGGATGAAGTATGAATGATGAGGGGGGCGCACCAAGCGCTGCTTTCATATTTCATCATTCATCCTTCATAATTTCTACTTCGAGGATCGGACGGCTTTGATGTGCATCTGCGCGGTGACGCGGCCCATGTATTCGTTGCGCTCGATCTGGAACGCCACGTCCCACGGCTGCGGCGGCAGCTCCTGCGCGGCGCCTCCGAACCATACGGCACGCTGTTCGCGCCCGTTCTGGCGCAGGCTCAAGGAGAGATGCTTTTCCTTCATCACCTTCGGATCGGCGGCAAGGGTCAGGTTCCGCGCCACGAAGACGGGCTGGGGATTGCCCATGCCAAAGGGTTGCAGAGCCTCGTGTTGACGCAATAATTCCAGGTCGATCTCGCGCAGCGCCAGCATCGCATCCAGATGCAGCCGGGGTTGGAGCTGCTCGGCACTGAGCCGTTCGCAGGCACAGGCGCAGAACGCGGCGCGGAACTCGGCGAACCTGGCCTGCTGCAGGGTGAGGCCGGCGGCCATGTCGTGGCCGCCGAATTTATCGAGCATGGCGCCGCAGCTATTGAGGGCTTGGACCAGGGAAAGTCCGTCGATGCTGCGCCCGCTGCCTTTGCCGAGCCCCTGGTCGTCAAAGCCGATGACAAAAGTGGGCCGGTGATGGCGCTTCATAAGGCGCGAGGCGACGATGCCCACGACCCCGGGATGCCAGCCCGAGTCGCCCACCACAATGGCGGCATCGCGCTGCTCATCAAAGGACGTGGCCAGTTGCGCTTCCGCTTGCTGCAACACCGAGTCTTCCACCGCGCGCCGCTCGCGATTCTGGGTATCGAGATTCTGCGCGATGGCCCGGGCCCGCGTGGCGTCCTCGGTGAGCAACAATTCCAAGGCATCCTGAGCCGTGCCGAGCCGACCCGCCGCGTTGAGCCTGGGGCCGAGGCCGAACCCGATGTTGCCGGGACTAAAGGGCGCGCGCAAACCGGCCACTTCGAGCAGCGCGCGCAGGCCAACCCATTGCGATTGTTCGAGTTGCACCAGACCACGCTTTACAAAAATCCGGTTTTCGCCGGCGATCGGCACCAGATCCGCCACGGTGCCCAGCGCCACCAGGTCCAGGAAAGTGCGCAGATCCAGGTCCGCGACCGGGCGTCGTTTGATGAGGGCGTGGGCGACTTTGAAAACAATGCCGACGCTGCAAAGATTGTGAAAATCGGCCCCGAGCTTGGGATTAACCAAGGCCACGCACGGCGGCAGCTCCTCCTTGCATTCGTGATGATCGAGCACGATCACGTCGATCCCCTGCGCCCGGAGCGCCGTGATTTCCGCCACCGACGACGTGCCGCAATCCACGGCGATGAGCAGTTGCGGTGCGAATTCGCTTTGGCAACGCGCCACGCCATCGGCGCTCAGGCCGTAGCCTTCGTCAATTCGGGACGGGAGGAAGCATTCGACGCTGGCCCCGAGCGCCCGCAGGACCCGTGTGAGCAAGGCCAGGGAGGTGACCCCGTCCACATCGTAATCGCCGTAAAGCACGACGCGTTCACGGCGATCGATCGCCGACAGCATGCGGTCCACGGCCGCGTCCATGTTCGGCAGCAGGAACGGGTCGCTGAGGGATTTGAGTTTGGGATCGAGGAAGCGGGCCGCTTCGTTGCAGGAACGCAGGCCGCGGCGCCAGAGCAGTTCGGCGACAAAGGGCGCCACGTCGAGCTCGTCAGCCAGCGGCCGCGCCTCCAGGGCAATGGATTCGGGAATGATCCAGCGGAGTTCTGTGCTCAAACTAATAGGGGTCTCATGGGCCACGGCCTGTTGTGCAACACGCGTTCTATTCGGAGCCGCCTTCACTGCGGCTCTTGGACACTCGCCCAACGATCCCCAGGCAGCGCGTGATCAGCGCCGTCCAGCCCGTCTGATGATTCGCCCCGAGCCCGCAGCCCACGTCCGCGTGGAAATACTCGTGGAACAAAACGTGATCCCGCCAGTTCGGATCCTGTGAATAACGCAGGTTGTCGCCGAAACACGGCCGCCGGCCGTTTTCATCCCGGGTGAAGATGGTGGAAAGTCGGAGGGCAAGTTGCGCGGCGACTTTATCCAAGGTGATCTTGTTGCCGGACCCGGTGGGGAACTCGACCTGGACGCTGTCGCCGTAGAAATGGTGATAGCGTTCGAGGACTTCGATGAGCAGGTAGTTGATGGGAAACCAGATCGGGCCGCGCCAGTTGGAGTTGCCGCCGAACAGGTCCGAGCGCGATTCAGCCGGCTCGTAAGTGATCCCGTATTCGCTGCCATCGAGCTGCAGTTGATAGGGATGATCCTCGTAGATCCGGGAGAGCGACCGGATGCCGAATGGGGAGAGGAACTCCTTTTCATCGAGCACGTATTTGAGCACGCGCTCCAGGCGTTCCTTGGACGGAATCGCCAGGAGCCGTAGCTCGCTGATGCCGTCGGCGCCTTGACTGCGTTGCATGGCGGAGATGTGGCGAGCGAGATCGGGCCGGTTGTCGATGAACCAACGCATGCGTTTGCGGAACCCGGGGAGCTTTTCCACCACGCGCTGGTCGAGTACTTCGCAGGCGAGCAGGGGGATGATCCCCACCAGCGAGCGCACGCGCAGCGGGATGGTTTGGCGGCCTTCGATGAGGAGCTGATCGTAATAGAACCCGTCGCCCTCGTCCCACAGTCCGCCGTCGCCCAGTGCGTTCATGGCGTCGACGATCTCCACGAAATGTTCAAAGAATTTGGAGGCGATGTCTTCGTAAGCCGGCCGGGTGAGCGCCAGCTCCAGCGCCATGGAAAGCATGGTGCCGCAATAAAAAGCCATCCACGCCGTGCCATCCGCCTGCGCCAGCGATTGGCCGCTGGGCATGGGCTTGGAGCGATCGAAAATACCGATGTTATCCAGTCCCAGAAAGCCGCCCGAGAAAATGTGGCGGCCTTGAATATCCTTCCGGTTCACCCACCAGGTGAAATTCATGAGCAGCTTTTGAAAGCAGCGTTCGAGAAAGAGCGAGTCGCGTTCGCCGCGTTCGGCACTGATTTTATACACGCGCCAGCAAGCCCAGGCGTGGACCGGCGGATTCACGTCGCCGAAATTCCATTCGTAGGCCGGGATCTGGCCGTTGGGATGCATGTACCATTCGCGCAAAAGCAGTTGGAGCTGTTCCTTGGCAAAATCAGGATCGACCCGCGCCATCGGGACCATGTGAAACGCCAGATCCCACGCCGCATACCATGGGTATTCCCATTTATCGGGCATGGAGAGGATGTCATTGGCGTGGAGATGAGACCAATCGGCGTTGCGGCTCGCAGCATGGCCGGCGGGAGGGGCGGGCGAATTAGGGTCACCGGCGACCCATTCCTTGACGACGTAATGGTAGAACTGCTTGGACCACAGCAGGCCGGCATATGCCTGTTTCACGACGCTTATCTGGTCGGCGTTGAGGCTGGGCGAGATTTTGGCCGCGTAAAACTCTTCGTATTCCTTGATGCGCGCATTGAACACGGCGTCAAAGCCCGTGCCGAAAGCCGGTGCGAGCGGTTTGCCGGCCGGATCCGCCAGGCGCAGGCGCAACCGCAGTTGCACTCGGCCTCGGGCCGGCACGCTGAGCACGAAATGCGGGGCCACCTTGGTCCCCACGTCGTTGCGGACCGCGTCCTGCACGCCGTGCACCACGCATTCATTGAGGCCGTCCTTGGCCACCCCGGAGACATTCGGCGCGCCGTAAAGCTTTTGAGTGTTGGTTTCGTTCTCGGTAAAAAGCAGCGGCGCGTCGCCGTCGATCTCGAAGATGAAATCCCCGAGCGTCGAGTGCTTGGCCAGCACCCGGTTGCCGTCGAGCTTCTCCATGCTCGGCTTGTCCGAGGCGGTTTCGCATTTGCCCCAGCTCCAGGTGTTGCGGAACCACAACGTCGGTAACACATGCAGCGGGGCGTCATCCGCGCCGCGGTTTTCGAGCGTGAGCCGGATCAGAATATCGTTCGGCGCCTCCTTGGCGTATTCCACAAAGACATCGAAATAGCGGTTATCGTCGAAGACCCCCGTGCCGTGGATTTCAAACTCGCTTTGCTGTTTGCTGCGACGCCCGTTTTCTTCAATCAACCACTGATAGGGAAACGCCGTCTGGGGATATTTGTAGAGGCCGCGCAGGTAGGAATGTGTGGGCGTGGAATCCAGATAATAATAGGCTTCCTTGACGTCCTCGCCGTGGTTGCCCTGAGGATTGGTGAGGCCGAAGAGGCGCTCTTTTAAAAAGGGATCCTGACCGTTCCAAAGCGCCACGGAAAAGCACAGTCGGCATTCCCTGTCGCTGATCCCCATGAGCCCGTCTTCGCCCCAGCGATAAGCGCGGCTGCGCGAGTGTTCGTGCGGGAAATAATTCCAAGCATCGCCATTGGCGGAATAATCCTCGCGCACTGTGCCCCATTGGCGTTCGGAGAGATACGGGCCCCAGCGTTTCCAGTTCTTCTCGCGGCGGTTGTCTTCGTCGAGGCGCAGGTGTTCGGGGGTGGAAAGCTCAGCCATGCTTGTTCTTTAAGTTTCCTGAGCCGTGCCCGCAAAGCAAAAGAGGCTGCCCTCGCGGTTTATAGCGTCTCAGGAAAGTAATGCATGGGGCTGCGGCAAATTGGGACGGATAACCCAGGGCTTAC
>JAYTYG010000479.1:0-3731 GCA_043742585.1 Spartobacteria bacterium | reverse complement strand
ATGCCGTGGGCTCAGCGGGCGCAGCGATCCCGACGTTATCCAGGCTCGGCGCGACGGGTTCCACTGCCCCCGCCCCATGGACGATGAGCAGGGCTGCGGAAAGAGCGACAATACCTTTAAGAGTCAGCATGACAGAAGATCGACGGACTATTGCGCCGGCGAATTGACGTTACCGGAGGTGTTGGCGGGATTGGCTGAACCGGAAGACGACGGCGCCCCCTGGAGAGGCGAGCCGCTGGACGAAGGCTGACCATTGTTGCCGGCATTGTTATTGGCTGGGCTTCCGCCCGGGCCTTGGGCGACAGGGGCGAGCCCCATCGCAGCGGAGGCGACTTGCATGTCTGAAGACGTGGCAGGACGCGTGGATTGGACGGCACCGTTAGATCCGATGGTGGCGACAGTTTTATTGGCCAGATTCGTCAAGGTCACCGTTCCGCCGGCCACGCCCAGCACCGAGCCCGCAGGGATCGGGACGGAGCCTCCACCACCTGCGGAAGCAAACGAAGCGACCCCGGTGGGTGCCGAGACGCGCACTGACGAGCCAGATACCAGCACAGTGCCGGTGCCGCTCGTCACTGAAACAACACCCGCAGACGTTTGAATGGTGAAAGTCCCCGTAAAAGTAGCCGCGGCGGTGTATGAAACGGCGCCGGCTGTCACATTGAGCGAGGGCGCGCCATTGGGCCCGGAGATCATGGACACCGAAGCGTTCGCGCCGAGCGTCACGACCATGCCCGGGGCCGGCGAGATCGTTGCTGAGCCATTCTTGCCGGTCTTAATAACGGCACCGACGGGAATGGTCTGTCCCGCTTTGACCACCACGGTTTTGCCAGCCGAGGTGACCACGCTGACTTGGCCGGTGATGACGGTCATCGGGGTCGCTGCGCAGAGCGAAGAGGCGGAGAGCGCGAAGAAAAGAGCTGCCCCAGCCAAAGAGAACAGAGATTTTTTTGATTTCATAAAATTAAAATTACCAGAAACAGCTTTTAAACAAAACGATACCGTCACAATGGATTTCTTTTAAAAAGAATAACCTAAAAAGCCGCACCATGGCTTTTCATGAGTTAACGCTCATGAACTCAACCACCCCAAGCGGAGGGACAAGGGATAAGTGAGGCGGCGGGTATAAACAGAAACACGGAAAGCTTGTAAACAAATAAATGGATTCCCAGCCTTACGTGATATTATGACCAGAGCTAAATGTGACATCATTTACACTGGTACTCAGGGGCGAAATCTAACTGTCTGCGGTTGAAAGAAAATCTCACGCCGTCTCCGATTCGAGGCCTGACTGACCCGGCCGCGAGTATAGATATATGGGGATGGCAGGGACAGTTGTGCATATAGAAAGCAGGCGAAACGGGCGGCCGATAAAATTGTTTGCGAAAGTATCTAATAAATAATCAGAGCACCGCAGCCTACCAAACAGCGGCTGCTGCTATTTATTCTAAACGCAAATATTGCAACAGATGGCGTGGCGCGAACTATACAGATTTAGTAAATATACGTAGATCTGCGCCGCGGCTAAAGGGCCACATAAGGAGGCAAGTTGCAGGGAATACAGGGAGGTTTTTATCTTTGGATTGTTACAAGCTGTCGAGGGGAGTGGTTGCGAGCGCGGACTGAAACACGGAGCCATCAAAGTCGGCAATACGTCGAAAAGCGTATCCTGACCGCGGGCTGTGCAGGGCTGCGCGTTTCTGGAGTTTGGCCAATTTCGGGCGCTTCCCCCGTCGTGGTGGCGACGTCCCGTCGCTTCTCTGGAGTTTGGCTCATTATGGAAGTTAGCCAACCTCCAGCGCGCCGAAGGCGGAACGATTCCGAGCGCCGAAGGTGCGAAACGGTGAAAGCCCAGGGCAACGCCCCACTGCCATTAAGAGTATAAAATGATCATCGGGAAGTGCGGATCTTCGCATTAGGCACGTTCGGCAAGGCAGCTACGCCAAAGGCGTTGAGCCCTACAGCCCAGGGTTGCGAGGAACGAGCTACCCTGGGAACCGTGGAAGGAGAGCGTCCAACCCCAACGTGGGTTGCGCCCGGGATCGACCTTTGGCGGAACCGCGTTGCGGTTCGATCGGCTCTGATTGAGTTCCCAGGGTAGGCCCGCAGCGGGCCAACCCTGGGCTGGAGGGCGTTATCCCGTTGGGATATATCGAATCCCGTTGGGATTGAGGACCTTATTAAAGAGCAATTTAGAAGCGTATGCCCTAGACGTCCCTCGTGCGCTACGATCCAGGGAAATGTGCCATTTCTTACCGCGCGGAGTATATACAGGATCGACCCAGACAGCAGGCGCCGGACTTCAACTCCGGTAAAACATTTTACTGACTTGCAGGCGCGCCTGAGAGCTGTTTATTTCCGCGCGTTGATTAAGCCGCTTTTTATTTCCATGCGTATTCTCGCACTAGCTGCGTCGCTGCTGGCTGTGGCCTGCGCGGGGCCGCGTGCTGCGGAGATACAGACAGCGGCGGTGGCAGGTGACAGCATGAAGTGCGTAATCAAGGTAGGCCCTGCGGGTAACTATCAGTTAGACAGACAGACATTGACTCTCGTGTGCGTGATGCAAACGCTCGAAGCCGTGCGCGCCAAGCACAAGTTACAGATTAAAATCGAGGCGGATCCCAAGGCGCCTTTCGAGCAGATCTCCGCGCTGCTGGTGCGACTGATCCAAGGCGGGTTCCTGCCCAAAGGGACTGTGGCGTAGAGCCGCAGCCCCGACTATGCCGCGCGTGCCTGGTGCAAGCGGCTAATTTCATTAAACGTCTCCGGCGTATAGCGACCGCATGGGGCTGCACCCGGCGCTATCGCGCCCCTCGTTTTTCTTAGCTGTTTTTTCGATAAAACGCAGGGCGCTGCGCCCGTTGACAGGGCAACGCCCGGCGTACATGAATCCGCTCTTTCTCGCATGAATCCGTATTCCCCGATCTCATTCCTGGCGCTGGTATCCATTGGTCTCTCCGGGGCGCAAGCCGTGGACTTCGTCAAGGACGTCCAACCCATCCTCGAAAACAATTGCGTGCGCTGCCACAACCCAAAAGGCACCGACTACGAAAAGGGCGACACCGATGTCGACCTGTCCACGAAGACGGCTGCGTTTGAAGTCAAATCCACCATCGTTCCCGGGGACCCCGCCAAGAGTAAACTCTACACAACCACGGTCATGGCCGATGACGCCAAGAAGCTCATGCCGCCAAAAAACAAGGTCACCGGCGAAATATCGCGCCTCACCGCCGCAGAATGCGAAATTTTGAAGGCTTGGATTTTGGCCGGCGCGACGTGGCCCGACGGAGTGGCTCTGGTGGCGCGCAAGAAGGAAGTCGCGGGTAAAAGCGCCGAAGTCGAAGCGGCCCTGGTATCGAAAATCCGGGAAAACATCCTGGCCGCCCCGAGCGTGGCCAGTGAGAAGGAGATGCAGCCTTATACGGGCACAATTGCCGGGGTGGCCGTCAACTTTGACATGGTGCCGGTGCCCGGCGGCAAATTTCAAATGGGCACGCCCGACGCCGAGCCCGGCCACAAGGCCGACGAAGGGCCGGTGCACACGGTGGAGATCGAGCCATTCTGGATGGGGAAATTCGAGGTGACCTGGGACGAATACGATCTCTTCATGTATCCCAAAGAGGAAAAAACGCTGCGCGAAGCCAAGCAACCGCCTGCGGAGCTCAATGCGATCACCGATGCGGTGACGCGGCCCTCGCAGCCTTACGTGGAGATGAGCTTCGGCATGGGCA